>CAXBQJ010000125.1:0-3676 GCA_963977775.1 uncultured bacterium | reverse complement strand
AAATGGCACCTTTACACCACCATTTTGAAATGATGGGTTGGCCAGAAATCCAAATTGTTGTTCGTTTTTGGGTAATTCATGGTGCATTTGTAGCAGCTGGTTTAGCACTATTTTATGCAAGTTGGGTAAGGACATGATCGACTGGTCGCGCCAACAAAGAAATAGTGACTGGACAAAAGTTAAAGCTTGTGTTGTTGGTTTAGGTGTTGCTGGTTTTGCAGCAGCTGATGCACTCATTGAAATGGGGGCAAATGTTGTTGTTATTGATAATTCAAATGGGGATCTACAAAAAGAACACGGTACGGTTTTAGAAATTTTAGGAGCAAAAATATTCTTAGATTATAAGGGGGAAATTCCTAGAGAAACTAATTTGTTAATCGTTTCGCCAGGAGTAAAACCAAGTGCTGAAATTATCAAGGAAGCAATTGATAAGAATATAGAAATTTGGGGAGAATATGAACTGGCATGGCGATTGCGTTCTAATGAATTTCCTGCACCATGGCTATTTGTTACTGGAACAAATGGCAAAACAACTGCGACGATGATGCTGTCCTCAATACTTACAACCGCAGGATTAAGAGCACCAGCGGTAGGAAATATTGGTGATTCGCTGGTAAGTGCAGTCATGGATCCAGTGCCTGCAGATGTTTTAGCAATAGAAGTTGGAGCACCTCAATTACCATTTTTGAAAACAGTCTCTCCACACTCATCCGTATGTTTAAATATTGCTCAAGATCATCTAGATCATTTTGGTAATTTTGAAAATTATTCCAAAACTAAAGCACTTGTTTATCGAAATACTCAAAAATCAGCAATCTATAACGTAGATGATTCTCAAACGGAAAAAATGGTAGAGGAGGCAGATGTTATTGAAGGAACAAGAGCAATTGGTTTTACTTTAGGTGCACCTTCAGTTTCAATGCTTGGAATAGTTGATAACTATTTAGTCGATCGAGCTTTCATTGAAGAAAGAAAATCTCATGCGCAAGAGTTATGTTTAATTGAAGATATTCAACCAAATGCACCTCACAATATTGCAAATGCTCTTGCTGCGGCAGGACTTGCCCGTTCATATGGAGTTGAACCTGTTCATGTGCGCGATGGTTTGAGAAGTTTTATTCCAGCGCCTCATCGAATTTCTAAAATTGCTGAACTAAATGGGGTTACTTTCATTGATGATTCTAAAGCAACTAATTGTCATGCAGCTCAAACTTCCTTACAAGCGTTTAAAAACGTTATCTGGATTGCTGGAGGTTTAGCAAAAGGACAAGATTTTTCTGAATTAATACTTAAAAATGCAAAAAATATCAAAGCTGTGGTGTTGTTAGGAAAAGATAAAGAAATAATTTCAAATACAATTAAAACCATTGCTCCAGATATACCAATTAAAATAGTAGAAAGAACTGATGAAGAGGCTATGAACGAAGTTGTACAGATAGCAAATTCATTGGCAAGTAATGGAGATACTGTTTTATTGGCTCCAGGATGTGCATCTTGGGATATGTTCAAAGATTACAAGGCAAGAGGTAATGCTTTTAGTGATTCAGTGCAAAGACTTAAAGGTTCAAATTTATGAATAATATTAATACGCAAACTGAAGGAAAAATAAAAACTAATGCTGACCTTGGGGCGAAGCACTATTACGCATTATTAATTGCGACATTTGCTTTGCTATTCATTGGAATAGTGATGATTTTATCTGCTTCCACTACTGTTTCATATAAACAATTTGATAATCAGTATGTAATTTTCTTGCGACAATTATTATTTGCATCTATTGGAGTCATTTTAATGCTTGCAATAAGTAGATTACCTAAAATTTTTTACTTTAAATGGGCTAATTTTGCTTTAATTATTTCATTAGTTTTATTAGTTTTGGTTTTAATACCTGGCATTGGAATTTCTGTTGCAGGACAAAGAAACTGGATTAGTCTTTGGGGACCATTTCGTTTACAGCCAAGTGAACTAGCAAAACTTACCTTCATTATTTGGGGAGCTGTTTATTTAAGTAGACAATTGAAATCAAAAGTTACAACTTGGCAAAATTTACTGATTCCAGTTTTTCCTGTTGGAATTTTAATTTCTGCTTTAGTTGTTCTTGAAGGAGATTTAGGTACTACTCTTATTATTGGTCCAATCTTGCTGGCACTTTTTTATGCAGCAGGTGCTCCTTTAAGAATGTTTAGTTGGTCCATACTTGGTGGTTTAGTTGCAATTTTAATTTTGTCTATTACTGAAGGTTATAGAATTCAAAGATTTATGTCCTGGATTAATCCAACAGCTGAAAACATGGATGCGGGTTGGCAAGTTTTGCACGGCAAATATGCACTTGCTACCGGTGGTTTAACTGGAATCGGCTTAGGAGCAAGTCGCGAAAAATGGGGCTGGTTGCCCGCAGCTCATACAGATTTTATATTCGCAGTTGTAGGGGAAGAGCTAGGTTTAATTGGAACATTAATTGTTCTATTTTTAATCGGAACTATTTGCTTTGTTGCTTTAACCTTGGCAAGAAAAACTAATGATTTTTTTACAAGACTTATAGCTACAGCAGTTGTTGCTTGGATAGTAGTTCAATCATTTATAAATATTGGGGCAGTTCTTGCATTACTTCCAGTGACAGGTGTTCCTTTACCATTAGTTTCATACGGTGGTTCATCATTAGTGTTTACTTTAAGTGCAATTGGAGTATTACTTTCTGTATTAAGATCTGAACCTTCCGTGAAAAGTGATCTTAAGTCTCGTAAGAGAATTAAAGTAATTTAAATGAAAGTAATTGCAATCGCCGCAGGTGGAACCTCGGGACATATTCAACCTGCAATTACTACGGCACAACAAATAAAAGAAAGTAAAAAAGAAGTTGAAGTTTTCTTCATTGGTACTTCAAAAGGTTTAGAGCAAGAAATCATTCCTGCTAAAGGTTTTGAGTTAAACTTAATTCCAGCAGTACCTATGCCCAGATCAATTAATTTAAGAACTTTATTTTTTCCATTCTCCTTAATTAGTGCAGTTTCAATTGCTAGGAAAATATTGAAAAATAAGGATGTTGATTGTGTGATTGGTTTTGGGGCATATATTTCAATGCCCGTATATTTAGCAGCCTTTATTGAAAAGATTCCAATCATCATTCATGAAGGAAATAGAAAAGCAGGTTTTGCTAATAAATTTGGTGCATTATTCACAAAGCATATATTCCAAATGTTTTCTGGTTCTTTAAAAAATGCCAAAACTATAGGCATGCCTGTTAGAAAAGAACTCATTGATTTAGACAGATCAATACTTAAATCAACCGCATTAAGTTTTTTTGATTTAGCCAAAGATAAGAAAACATTATTTATTTTTGGAGGTTCTCAAGGCGCTTCAAAAATTAATGATTTAATCTATGAATTAATCCCAAATTTAGTAAAAAACAATATCCAAATTCTGCATTCAATTGGAAAAAGAAATCAATTAAGAGACGATTTGAAATCAATTGAAATGTATCATCCAATCTCTTATATCGAAAAAATGGAATACGCATATGCTGCAGCAGATCTCGTTATATCAAGAGCTGGAGCTATGACAATTGCTGAACAAACAGTCGCAGGTATCCCTGCAATATATATTCCATTTGCAGTTGGCAATGGAGAACAAATTCATAATGTCAAGGATTTAATCAGCGCTGATGCTGGAGTATTAA
>CAXBQJ010000124.1:0-3730 GCA_963977775.1 uncultured bacterium | reverse complement strand
TTGAAAAAAGGCGGAACTTCTTTTGATGATCTTTATATCGACGTAAATGGGGACAGTGGTTACTTTGAAAATGATTTAAAAGCCTATGGTCGCGCAGGTGAAAGGTGTTACAGGTGTGAATTCAAAATGGAAAAAGAAGCCTTTTCTAACAACAGAAGTTCAACAATTTGCCCAAATTGCCAACCTCGACTTAAGGCTCATAGATAGAGTTGGAAGGTAGTAGAAAAAATAATTCTTAAATTTGGAAGGTGGATTCATGCATTTAAAGAGTCTTACCTTGCGCGGATTTAAGTCATTTGCTTCAGCAACAACTTTAGAATTCGAACCTGGAATAACCGCAGTAGTTGGCCCAAATGGTTCTGGTAAATCAAACATCGTTGATGCAATTGCATGGGTAATGGGTGAACAAGGTGCCAAAACATTACGTGGCGGAAAAATGGATGACGTTATATTTTCTGGTTCACAAGGAAGAGCTCCACTTGGTAGAGCAGAAGTAGTTTTAACAATAGATAACACTGACGGATTATTACCAATTGATTATTCAGAAGTAACAATTTCAAGAACTCTTTTTAGAAATGGTGGAAGTGAATACGCCATAAATGGAAATCAAGTTCGTTTATTAGACGTGCAAGAGTTACTTGCAGACTCAGGTATTGGTCGGGAAATGCATGTCATCGTTGGACAAGGAAAAGTTACCGCTGTTTTAATGTCTACTCCTGAAGAGCGGAGAGGATTTATTGAAGAAGCTGCCGGAGTTTTAAAACATCGTAAAAGGAAAGAAAAAGCAGAAAGAAAACTGGAAGCAACTCAAGCAAACATGCTTCGCTTACAAGATTTAACGACAGAAATTAGAAGACAATTAAAACCTTTAGCTCGTCAAGCCGATGTGGCAAGAAAAGCTCAAACAATTCAAGCTGAATTAAGAGATGCAAAATTAAGAATTTTGGCTGATGATTTGTCACAAATGAAAGAGGCAATGTTAAAAGAAGTTGCTGATGAAACCATTTTGCGAGAGAAACAATCAGAAGTTGAGGCTCAAATAAATGAAAGAAAATTAAGAGAATCTGAATTAGAACGATTATTGCTTGAAGCAACTCCTAGAGTTCAAACTTCACAACAAACTTGGTTCAAACTTGCATCCTTGAGAGAGAGATTTTTTGGAACAAGATCTTTAGCTCTAGAACGCGCAAAATTAGTAGAAGAAGAAATCCAAGAACAAACTACAGGGGCAGATCCAGAAGCTTTAGAAAAAGAAGCAAAACAAGTTAGAGAAAATTCTTACGAACTTCAAAAAGATGTAGAAGTTGCTAAAAACTTTTTAAACAAATCAACTGGAGAAAGACAAGCAACTGAACAAAGTTTTCAAGCAGAACAAGCAAGACATTCAAATGCAATTAAATCTGCAGCAGATAAAAGAGAAGAACTTGCTCGTTTGGTCGGTCAAGTAAATGCTGCAAAATCAAGAATTGAAGCAAGAGCAAGTGAAGCTACAAGATTAGAAGTTGAAGTAAGAGAAGCTAGAGAAAGAGCAGAGAAATCAAAATCAGAATATCTATCTCTAGAATCTCAAATTGCAGGATTAAATGCTGGTGAAAAAGGATTGGATTCTCAACATGAACAAGTTGCTAAAGAATTACAACTTGCTCAAATAAAAGTTTCAGAATTAGAAACTAAATCACATGAAGCTTCAAGAACAAAAGCTGCATTAACTGCAAGAGCAGAAGCTTTGGAACAATCTTTGTTAGAAGAAATAGATGGAGGAGAATCTTTATTAAAGTCAGGTGATGATTCTTTAATTGGATCACTTGCTTCTCTTTTAAGAATTGAAAATGGTTGGGAGTCTGCAATCGCAGTTGCATTGGGTGATGCTGCAAATGCAATTGCTGCAAAATCAGTAAATGATGCAATCAGAGCTGTAAATAAATTAAAAAATAATAAAACTGGAAGAGCAGCGGTTTTGTTAGCTGATACTTTATATGAACAAAATAATGCTCCAGCTGTTCCACCATTTTCTAGAAGTGCAATTGAATTAATAAACGCACCATTTGAATTACAAAATGCATTAAAAAGATTATTAAAAGACACAGTTGTTGTGGAAACTTTAGAGGATGCGCAAGAAGTAATTAGATTGCAACCAAGACTTACCGCTGTGACAAGAGATGGCGACAAAGTAACTACTTACTATGTAATTGGTGGCACAGTTAATGCACGTTCTCGAATTGAAGCAAAAGCAAATGCTGAAAAAGCAGCTCAAGAAAGAGATCAAGCAAGTGCTGTTTCTGATCAAATTAAATTTGAATTACAAAATGCAAGAGAAGAGCAAAAAAGAGCGCAAGAAAAAGTTGATGCAGCACTAGCACTTCTTTATGAATCAGATGCAGAACTTGCTGCCATTGCTGAAAAATTGGCAGCTTTGGGCGAACAATCTAGATCCTCACAAGCAGAAGCAGAACGACTTGATTCATTACTTCGCGCATCTCACACTGCAAGAGCAGATGATGAAAGAGTTTTACGAGAACTTGAACTAAGACTCAATGATTCAGACACCGAACCCGTAGATGAATCCTTAATTGATGCTACTGAATTAGAAAGATTAAGACAGTTATTAGAAACCACAAGAGCAGCAGAAGTTGATGCTCGTTTAGCCATGAGAACTGCTGAAGAAAGATTAGCTGCAGTTGTGCAAAGAGCAGAACAATTGGAGAAAACTGCTCAAAGTGAAAGAATTGCCCGCTCAAAAGCTTTGGAAAGACGTGAACAAAGAAGAAGAGAAGCCTATGTAGCAAACGCAGTATTTCAAGGAGTGGAAACTGCTATGTCTTATCTAGAAAATTCTCTTTTAATCGCTGAACGAGAAAGAGATGAAGCCACAAGACACCAACAAGAGATGGAACGAGAAGTTCAACAAGTGAGACACACTTTAAGAGATCTTGCTAGTGAACTTGAAAGGTTAGTTGACACGGTTCATAGAGACGAAGTAGCCCGAATGGAGCAAAGACTTCGCATTGAGCAAATGGAATTAAAAGCATTGGAAGATTATGGAATTGATTCTGATTCTTTGTTGAGAGAATATGGCCCAGATCAACTTGTGCCTCAAATCATTCATATTGACGAAAATGCAAATCCAGAAGATCCAGTTCCAACTCCAAAAGATCCAGAACCTTATGTGAGAGAAAAGCAAGAAAAGCGTGCACTTGATGCAGAAAAGAAACTTGCCCTGTTGGGAAGAATTAATCCTCTTGCGTTAGAGGAATTTCAAGCATTAGAGGAAAGAAATCAATAATAATTAAAAGATAGATTTCGGATAATGTTTGTTGATTAGGTGGTAGGTCAATACCTTTAACTGCAACCGGGTCAGTCATTGCACGAATTAAAATATCTGTAGCAAGGGTGATAAAATGATCTGATTTTGTATATGAAAGAGTTTTTAAAGATTCTAGAATTTGTTGAAAATTTCTTTGTGTAATTTTATTCATCAACTCAATAATAGAATTCTTAAAAATAATATCATTTGGATTTTTTCCACTAGTAAATGATTCAATTACAGATACAACTTCTTTGAGAATAATATCTCTTAAAATTAATGTTCCTCCAAGATCATTACATAAAGATTTAAGATTTTGAGGCAATAGCATATTACAATCTTTATAGTTCATAAAATCTGCGAGACTATAACTTATATTAATTTTTGCCATTTTATAATTATAATATTAATAAATTATTGTTAAAT
>CAXBQJ010000123.1:0-3824 GCA_963977775.1 uncultured bacterium | reverse complement strand
AAGTTGATATCTACGATAGATTCTTTATCTGTTAATCTTACAACTTTTCCAACAATTACGTCGTTATCTGTAAGATCGTTAAGAGAACCGTTATAGATTTCTTCCAATTCTTTCTTCTCGTTTCTGTCTTCTGCGTTAAGACCTGACTCGAAAGAATCCCAATCAAATTGTTCTGGTGCTACGTTTTGGTTCAAAAGAACCTCTGCTGAATTTGTCTCTTTTGACATTTTCTAAATATCTGATTTGATTGGTAATGATGAAAAAGAAATTTGTTGTTAATTGTTTTTTGGTTTTTCTAATCACTTGCATCCCCATCCCAAGTTTTGCTGAAGGTGAAGAGACACCACCAAGTGCTCCAGCAGCAGAAGAAACATATGTTCCACCCGCTGAAGCTTATGAAGGAGTTGGTGGATGGGCGGTTGTTGATCCTGCAACAGGAAATGTGCATGGCGTGATTGTTTGCACAGCAGATGTTTGTGGACCAAGTGGATCTTTCGGTGGGAAACTTGCTGGTGAATATATGGGTTGCACAAATTGCAGTTTACGTTTCCAAACTCGCGCTACTTCAGATGGAAATGTTGCTGGATGGCATGGAACTCAAACCAATATTGATGAAAAAGGAAATGCAACTCAATCAAATGACGGAAGTGTCAAATGGAATGAAAAAGATAAAAATTTTACAATCGCAAATAAATATTCTGACGGTAAGGGTAATTCAGTTTCAAATAAAATGACTTTAATTCCAGAAAAGACTGCTACAGATGGATTAAATCTAGGCACAGGATTGGTAAAGCTTGAAAATACAATTGAGTCAAAGGAAGATAATGATTCTGTAAGTGTTACCACAAGTAAAGAAAACTTAGAAGCAGTTGAAAATATATCTGTAAAATATTCAAATTGGGAAAAAGATCCATTACTAAAATACGAATCAATCCAAGGTTTTGTAGAAAATATTGACAAGGATGTTGATCAAGCACTTGTTTCACAAGGTGAAAATATTGAAAATCCTGAAAATGAAGTTGTCGTGACTATTAAGAAACTGACAACTAAAGTAAAACAGTTTATTTCAAAACTTTTTGGATTTGATCGAACTATCTCAGAAGATAATTCTGTCGCAGATGTTGAAGTTTCCTCTGCAAATTAATTAATCAATAACAGTTCTTCTTGGCCCAATTCCCCATGCGATGTAATTCCACATCCAGTCAGCAATAACGCTTATCCTATTTCGCCCACCAGCTAAATAGAAAACGTGTAAAGCAAGCCAAGTTAACCAAGCAAATGTGCCATGAAATCTCATTCCATTTGGCATTTCTACCACTGCTCTTTTTCTACCAATAGTTGCCATTTGTCCTTTATCAATATATTTAAATTCTTTTAAAGATTTACCATTTTTGATATTTTGAATTTGTTTGGCAACATGTCGTCCCATTTGTAAGGCAACTGGAGCAACCATGGGAAGTGGTTTATCTTTCCATAGAAAATGTGCACCATCTCCAATAACAAAAATATTTGGAGAAGATTGTAAATACTTATCTACGATTAAACGATTTGATCTATCTGCTTGGCCCATGCTGGTCCAACTTGAATATGCAGCAACACCTGCCGCCCAAATTATTGTTCCTGCTGTTAAAACTTCACCATTTTTTAAATGGAGTGCTGATTCATACATACGATCTACTTCAGAATTGACTTTTACTTTTACTCCTATTTCACCTAATTCATCTTGAGCATGCTGAGAAGATTTTTCTTTAAACATAGGTAAAACTCTTGGTCCAGCTTCTACTAAAGTAACCGAAGCTGATTTATAAATATTTGGAAATTCATGTCTCATACTTTTTTGTAATTCGGCTACAGCACCAGAAACTTCAACTCCAGTTGGACCAGCGCCAACCACAATTACTTTTAATGATTCTTTTGGTTTGTGGCCTGCTTCAACTTCCTCATACATTCCTAAAAGTCTTGCTTTAATCGCACGTGCTTCAGCAATAGTTTTCATCTGTAAAGTATTTTCTTGCACTCCAGGAATTCCAAATGTTGTTCCAGTACTACCTGTCGCTAAAACTAAAACATCAAAATCAAGAGTTGATTGATCTTTTAAAGTAACATTTTTTTCTTTTTCATTAATTTTGATTAATTCACCTCGAATAAAAGTGACTCCAGGAATTGCAGCTCTAACTGGATAAGCAATGTCATCTTCAGGTAATCCACCTGTGGCAACTTGATATAAAAGGGGTGAAAAGAGTTGATAAGGATTCTTATCCACAATTGTTACTTCTAAATCTTTTGATTCGGATAGTTTTCGGGCGGTGGTCAAACCACCAAAGCCTGCCCCAATAATCACAACTTTCATGTGCCTAAGTATTCCCTAAACTTGAGTTTTCACCATTTAAGTGACATTCTCAGAGAATTTTAAGGTTGGTTTTAGATGATTTGAGGGTCAAGATTGCATGCTGAAATGACGACAATTATGAGAAACAACCAAAAAGAATCAAAACGCAAACCCAATAGATTAGATACTGTGAAAAACCCATTGGCTCGGATCCTTGTTGCAGAAGATGAAACTTCTCTAAATGATCTTTTGCAGGATGCTTTGCGAATGAACGGTTATGAACCAATTTCTGCCAAACACGGTCTTGAAGCTTTAAGACTTATTAGAGAACAAAAACCCGATTTAGTTATTTTAGATATAAACATGCCTCAAATTGATGGCTTTGGAGTTATAGAAAAATTAAGAAATGAAAATAATAATGTTCCAGTAATTGTATTAACCGCCCGAGATCAAAAAGATGATAAATCAAAAGGATTTGGTTTAGGGGCAGATGATTTTGTCACAAAACCATTTGGTTTAGAAGAACTCTTAATGAGAGTAAATGCAGTTTTGAGAAGATCAAAAAATATTCAAACATCAGGCAATTTACTAGTTGTTGGTCAAGTAGAAATTAATACAAGTAATTATCGGGTAAAAGTTAAATCTAAAGAGATTGAAATTTCTCCCACTGAATTTAAGTTACTTCATTATTTAATGCAACATTCAGGTCGAGTGTTGACCAGAGAACAAATATTAAGTGCTGTGTGGAGTTTAGATTTTGAGACTGACGGAGCAATTTTAGATACATACATTTCATACTTGAGAAAAAAAATAGGTGATGGAGCAAGCATTAGAACAGTTCGTGGTGTGGGTTATCAGATAGAAGAAAAATGAAATTAAGAACACAAATTTCACTTTTAACTGCTTTTCTTTCAGCTATTCCGGTATTTGTTTTAGGTGGTGTTGCCATATTTAGCACTCAAAGAACATTTAATGATTCTGTTGATAGTTCATTGATAGCAACTGTGAGAGAACCTAGATTGTTAAAAGATTTAAGAGGAAACGATATAGGTCCTATCAGAGGTTTAGGTGATTCATTTATCTCTATTGCAAGATTTGAACCTGATGGAACTTTAACTGTTTTAAGATCTGCGGGAAATTTAAAAGATGAAGAAAGCTTTCCTGAATTAACGCAAGATGAAATCTTGGCATCTTCCAAAAACATAATTACTGTTAAAGATGATGAAGAATATAGAATTTTAACCTTTGAAGGAAGAAGAAACGAAGTTTATGTTTTAGCTGCTTCATTGAAAGGTTCCCAAAGAGTAGTTGAACAACTCATCGGCAGAACTGCGATCGCAGCACTTTTAATTGCCCTTTTGACGGGAGCAATCTCTTGGTTTTTTGTTTCTAGATTTTTTAAACCCGTGAACCAGATAGTAGAAGCTGCTCATGCAGTAGCACTTGGTGATTTTTCTCGACAAATGCCAAATGCCAAAACAGGTTCAGAATTTGG
>CAXBQJ010000122.1:0-3847 GCA_963977775.1 uncultured bacterium | reverse complement strand
TTCGCTATCTATAGATTTTGGAGTTGGTGTTGGTGAATTACTAATCAGATTCCATTTACTTGGGGCAGAAACAGTTAAGGCAAGAGTTCCTTTAATATCTGGTTGTTCAAAAATAGGGAAAACTCTTCGACAGTCAGCAACTTCAAATTGAGTGTAAATATAAATTTCATTGTCAACTGGATCAACATGTCGATGTAAGCCTTCACCTGTATTCATGTATTTAGATTGACCTTTAATTTTTAATTCATTTTGTTTTTTTAAATTTGATAATTTAATCCTTGAACCAGTGAAGCATTCTTTGACATCTAATTGGGTTCCATTAAGCCAAATACTTTCTACCTCTGGACTTATGTAGTCAATCCATGTTGTTGAATTTTCAATAGCAGAAAAATTAATACTTGCTAAACATGAATAAGTTTCACCTAAACCATCAATTTCTAGAGAAACAATATAAGTTGGATCCACAACATTTTGGGCGCGTTGTGCTGCCTCAGCCCTTGTGATGTTTAAGTCGTTGCCCAAATTTTCCCCTATTAATAAGGTGTAGGTAGCAATCTTGACACGAGTACTAAACACAAGGAATAGGCTGGTGTCTTAATAATTATCGAGAGAATGGAAATGACTTAAACATGAGCACTAATGCAAAATTTTGGTTCGACCCATCATGTCCTTGGGCTTGGATGACTTCACGCTGGATATTAAATGTTGCAGAACAACGACCAATAAATGTGGAATGGAATATTTTTAGTCTTGGAGTTTTAAATGAAGGTCGAGAATTACAGCCTGACTATCGAGAAAGAATTAATAAAACTTGGGGCCCAGTTCGAGTTTTAGCTGCTGCAAAAAGAAAAAACGGAAAAGAAATTTTGCTACCGCTTTATACAGCTATTGGTACTCTTTTTCATCCTGGTGCTAAACCTGTTGCAAAAGAAACCGTTGCTGAAGCTTTGAAAAATATTAATTTAGATGCAAACCTTATTGATGCTTATGACAATGAAGAATTTGATCAAGATTTAAGAGATTCTACAAAAGCAGCACTAGATCTTGTTGGCAGTGATGTTGGAACTCCAGTAATAGCAGTAGAGGGAGTTGCATTTTTTGGGCCAGTAATTACCCCAGCACCAAAGGGCGAGGATGCATTAAAACTTTGGGATGGAGTAGTTGCAGCAGCTAGTGTGCCAGGATTTTTTGAATTAAAAAGAACTAGAACTGCTAGACCACAATTTGATTAATTTATGAAAATTAACTTAGGTTGCGATCACGCAGGGTTTGAATTAAAAGAAAAGGTATTTAAATATTTAGTGAGTAAAAATCATGAAGTTATTGATCATGGAGCAAAGGAATTTGATGCTCAAGATGACTATCCACTTTTTTGTTTTTTAGCGGCACAAAATACTGCAAAAGATCCAAATTCTTTAGGAATTGTTATTGGTGGCTCAGGAAATGGAGAACAGATTGCCGCAAATAAAATAAAAGGCGTTAGAGCGGCTCTTGCTTGGAATGTCGAGACAGCAAAATTAGCCCGCGAGCATAACAATGCAAATGTGATTGGATTAGGCGCTCGAATGCACAGTGAAGATGAAGCCTTAGCCATAGTTGATGCATTTATTAACACGCCATTTTCAAACGATCAAAGACATGTTCGAAGAATAAATCAATTAAGTGAGATGGAAAATTTCGGCAAACTGCCGAATCAATAAATTTTTATAAAAATGGAGCGGGTGACGGGAATCGAACCCGCATATCCAGCTTGGAAGGCTGGAACTCTAGCCATTGAGCTACACCCGCAAATATTTGTAAGTTCATCTTAGGTTTTCACTAATTATGAACCTGATGGCAGAGTCAAATATTGTTAACAACTACGATTGAACAGCGCTCGCGGGGCGTAGCGTAGTGGCTAGCGCGCCTGCTTTGGGAGCAGGAGATCGGGAGTTCGAATCTCCCCGCCCCGACAAAAAATAATCAAGGAGAAAAAAATTAAAGTAAACAGCACGATTGAAAATTTAACTCCAACCAGAATTAAAATTTCAGTTGAAGTTCCTTTTAATGAATTAAAACCAAGTCTTGATACTGCCTACCAAAAAATAGCTAGCCAAATTAGTGTTCCAGGTTTTAGAAAAGGCAAAGTTCCTAACAAAATAATTGATCAAAGAGTTGGACGAGGCGCAGTACTACAAGAAGCAGTTAATGACGCAGTACCAAGAGCATATGCAGAAGCTTTGAAAGATAAAAAAGTCTATCCAATCGGAAAACCTGAGGTAGAGATTAAAGAAATAGCAGAAGATAAAGATTTTCATTTTTTTGCTGAAGTAGATGTTCGTCCAGATTTTGAACTTCCTAAATATCGAGGTTTAAAAGTAGTGGTCGAAAAACCAAGAGATATTAAAGACGATGTTGAAAAAGAATTAGAAGAATTAAGAAATAGATTTTCATCACTCACTGCTGTTGAAAGACCAGCCCAGGATAAAGATGTTTTAATTCTTGACATTATTGGAAAAAAAGATGAAACCCAAGTGAATCAATATTCTGGTCAAGCACTTGCTTATACCGTTGGTTCCAGTGGACTTGTGCCTGGAGCAGATGAAGTTTTGAGGGGTAAAAAAGCTTTAGAAAAGGTTGATTTTGAATTCAGTCCTGAAGATGGAGTTTTCAAAGGTGACAAAATAACACTTGAAATAACGATTAATAGTGTTAATGAAAAAGTATTACCAGAAGCAAATGATGATTTCGCCAAAATGGCAAGTGAATTTGATACCTTAAAAGATTTAATGAAAAGTTTAGAACAAAAAGTTAAAGATGCACGAGAAATTGAACAAACCTATCTTGCAAGAGATAAAGTTTCTGAAGAATTAATTGGATTGATGGAAAAAGTTCCATTGCCAGAAAATGCTATTCAAGCAGAAATTGAAGCACATTTTAAAGATGGCCATGGTGACGAAACCCATAAGAAAGAAGTAGAGAAAAACTCCCGCCGTTCTATGCAGGCTCAATTTATTTTGGACCGAATCGCTGAAGAAGAAAATATTGGGGTAAATGATGCTGATTTGTCTGAATGGATTACCCAAAATGCTATTCAATATCGAATGGAGCCAAAAACTTTTGCAGATGCATTAGTTAGATCAGGTGAAATTACCCTAGTCATGGGTGAAATTAGACGCAGCAAAGCTCTAACTTTAGTTTTAACAGAATCAGAAGTAAAAGATACTGAAGGAAAAGTTGTTGACGTAGCTAAAGTTCTAAAACCATTCACAGAACCACAGGCTTAATTTCTTCCCATAGCGAACATTGAACCTTTCAAGATGAGAATTTTGAAGTTTCAGGTTAAAGTCGAAGTAACGATAAAAATAGGAGAAGTATAAACGTGTTCGAGGATACGCAGATGCGAAATCCATCAGGTCCAGGAAGTTATGATGACCAAATTTTTCAAAGACTTTTAAAAGAAAGAATTATTTTTCTTGGTACACAAGTAGAAGATTCTGTAGCAAATATGTTGACAGCGCAGTTATTAGTTTTGGCAGCTGAGGATCCTGAAAAAGATATTTACCTTTATATAAATTCACCTGGTGGATCAATATCTGCCGGTATGGCAATTTATGACACGATGCAATACATTCCAAATGATGTTGCAACAGTTGCGATGGGACTTGCTGCATCGATGGGCCAATTTTTACTTTCAGCTGGTGCCAAAGGAAAGCGTTATGCACTTCCACATGCACGAATCATGATGCACCAACCATCTGGAGGAATCGGTGGAACTGCATCCGATATAAAAATTCAAGCAGAACAAATGCTTCACATTAAGAAACAAATGGCACGATTAATCGCAGAACACACTGGACAAAAAGTT
>CAXBQJ010000121.1:0-3897 GCA_963977775.1 uncultured bacterium | reverse complement strand
TGCCTGTTCCTGCTCGTCGTTCTTCTCGCTCTTGCTGGCCTGATCCGGCTTCTGCTTGTCTTTCTTGTCCTGCTTGTCCTTGTCGGACTTCTGCTGGTCCTGCTTCTGCTTTTCCTTGTCCTGTTGCTGCTGGTCCTGCTCGTTCTGCTGATCCTGGTTCTGCTGATCCTGGTTCTGCTGGTTCTGCTGATCCTTGTTCTGCTGCTGTTGTTGCTTGTCCTGTTTGTCCTTGTTCTGCTGCTGGTCTTCACCCTGTTGCTGTTGCTTGTTTTCCTGCTCCTGCTTCAGCATGAGTGGCTCTTATTAATTGATCCCACTCTTGGTTTGATATGTCTCTACCTAGATATTTTTCAGCAGAAGTTTTAGCTTCCTATTTAGCAAGAAATGATGTCACAAAACCTGATGGATTTATTGTTGAACATTGGAAAGCTGGAGGACATAATGCTCCGCCAAGAAGAAAAGTAGATACCGAATCTGGATTTGGTCCATTAGATGAAGTTAATTTTGAAAAAATGAAACAAGTTGGATTACCTTTTTGGTTGGCAGGAGGAAGATCAACACCACAAGCAGTTAAAGAAGCTTTTGATTTAGGAGCAGAGGGTGTGCAAGTGGGAACACTTTTTGCACTTTCAAATGATTCTGGTTTATTGCCTAAATATCGTGAACAAATGCTTGAGGCAGCACGTAAAGGAAACTTGAGAGTAAGAACTGATCATCGTGCTTCTCCTACAGGTTTTCCTTTCAAAGTTGTGGAGTTACCAGGCACAATTGGTGAGGAAAGTGTTTATAAAAAACGTCCTCGACTTTGTGATTTGGGATATTTACGTTCTTCCAAATTAGATGAAAAAGGCAAAGCAACTTACACATGCGCTGCAGAACCTGAAGCACCATTTTTGAAAAAAGGTGGAGAAGAAAAAGAATTGCAAGCAAGAATGTGTCTGTGTAATGGTTTATTAGCAGCTGTTGGTTTGGGTCAAGAAAGACCAGATGGTTATAAAGAAGCACCACTTTTAACTTTAGGTGCTACAACAACAGATGTTGAAGATATGTTAAAAACTCATCCAAATGGATGGAGTGCAAAAGAAGTAGTAGAGCGTTTGTTAAGTGCTGTTCCAGTTAATGTTTAAGAAAGTAGAAATAAATGAAAAATAGAAGAAATATATTAAAAATATTATTTGTTGGATTTGTTTCATTTATTGTTGCAGCTTGCACAAGAAATTCAAATCAAACAACTACTGATTCACAACAAACAATGCAAGATCAAACACCAGTACCAAGTGAAAGTCCAACTGCAGAAACTCAAAATTCAAACAATGTGATAACGACTTTGAATAATATTGCTGTTGGCTCAACTTTTGAATTTACTTCCAGTGTCGGCACAGCAGCAATTTTATTTAGAAGTAGTGAAGATAAAGTTTATGCACTTTCAAAAATTTGTACTCACGAAGGTTGCACAGTTGATTTTGATATGGCACAAAATAGATTAATTTGTCCATGTCATGGCGCTAATTATGAGGCAAGTGATGGATCAGTTATTTCAGGACCAACATCAAAATCTTTAGCAATTGTGAAAGTAAAAATTGATGGTGAAAATATTGTTGAAGTTCTTTAAATAAATAACTTATTAGTGGCCAAGACCGGGATCGAACCGGTGACCTACCGCTTTTCAGGCGGTCGCTCGTACCAACTGAGCTACCTGGCCTTACATTGAAAGAAAAAAATTTTTAATTTAAAAAAACTTTTCTCCCTCAACTTAAGCGACCCAGACGGGACTTGAACCCGCGACCTCCGCCGTGACAGGGCGGCGCGCTAACCAACTGCGCCACTGGGCCTTACCTTTTTTACAAGTAAATAGGTACTACTTATCTACTTGCAAAAGTACCCCCGACGGGATTCGAACCCGCGTTTCCGCCGTGAAAGGGCGAGGTCCTAGGCCTCTGGACGACGGGGGCAATTCTTGCTAGTTGTCACTTAAAAATATTTAGGTGAGAAATTAAGTGTACGCAAACCACTTCTCACTAGTCACAAGTGCATCTATCGCCCAAAAATCACTTTCTGCTATCTTGATATATCTATTCGATATATCAAGAAGGACAAATCTCCTAAATGGCTAAGAAGAACACTTCCTTAGAACTTGTTGTCTTGGGTCTTTTATCTCAAGGTTCTATGCATGGCTATGAATTAAAAAAGAGAGTGTCTTTAACTCTTGGACCTTTATCAGCTATTTCTTATGGATCTTTATATCCGGAGTTAAGAAGATTACAAGCTTTAGGTTTTATTGATGAAGAAGATCAAGAATCTGAAATTGGTTTAACTAGAAGAGCAAGGATTTCCTACAAAATCACTAAAGAAGGAAGAGATAAATTTAGTTCACTTTTAAAAGAAGCAGGACCTGAATCTTGGGATGATGAAAATTTCTTAACCTATTTTGCATTTTTTGCTAAAACTGCATCAGCTGTTCGTTTACAAATCTTGCAAGGACGAAGAATCAGATTACAAGAACGAATGGCTTTACTGGAATCACAAATTGATAAAACAGAAAAACAAATGGATCAATACACCTTAAAACTTCAGAATAGAAATTTAAATTCTGTTGAAAACGAATTGCAATGGATAGATGAATTAATAATTAACGAGAGGAAGCAAGCATGAGTAAAGTAAAAGTAGCAATTGTTGGTTTAGGAAATTGTGCCAACTCTTTAATTCAAGGAGTTGAGTATTACAAAAATGCTGATGACAATGATGACGTGCCAGGTTTAATGCATGTCAAACTTGGTGATTACCATATAAAAGATATTGAATTTGTTGCTGCTTTTGATGTTGATGGTAAAAAAGTTGGATTAGATATAGCAGATGCTATTTGGGCAAGTGAAAATAACACAATTAAATTTGCGGAAGTTAAATCACTTGGTGTAAAAGTTTCTCGTGGTCATACTTTAGATGGATTAGGTCGCTACTACCGAGAAAATATTCAAGAATCTGAAGAAAAACCTGTAGATATAGTAAAAGTTTTGAAAGAAACAGGTGCTGATGTTTTGATTTGTTATTTGCCAGTTGGTTCAGAAGAAGCAGCAAAATATTACGCACAATGTGCAATAGATGCACAAGTTGCTTTTGTTAATGCTTTACCAGTATTTATTGCATCTGATCCTGTTTGGGAAAAGAAATTTAAAGACGCTGGAGTAGCAATTGTTGGAGATGATATTAAATCTCAAGTGGGAGCAACTATTACTCACCGCGTATTAGCAAAACTTTTTGGTGATCGTGGAGTCAAACTTGATAGAACCATGCAACTAAATGTTGGTGGAAATATGGATTTTATGAATATGTTGGAAAGAGATCGCTTGGAATCTAAGAAGATTTCTAAAACTCAAGCTGTTACTTCACAGGTTGAACACGACATGGGTAAATCAAATGTTCACATTGGACCAAGTGATTATGTTTCTTGGCTTGATGATCGTAAATGGGCTTATGTACGCCTGGAAGGAAGAGCTTTTGGTGATGTGCCCCTTAATTTGGAATACAAATTAGAGGTTTGGGACTCACCAAATTCAGCAGGAGTAATCATTGATGCACTTCGTTTAGCCAAAATTGCTAAAGATAGAAAAATTGGTGGAGCATTAATTTCTCCATCAAGCTATTTAATGAAATCTCCTCCAGTGCAATTTGATGATCAAGAAGCAAGAGATAACACAGAATTATTTATTCAAGGAAAACTAGAAAGATAAGTTTAAACACTTACTCTCTTTTCGTGAGGAAATAATCATCTGACTAGCATTAGTCAAGCGGGCCTTTAGCTCAGTCGGTAGAGCAACAGACTTTTAATCTGTGGGTCGTCGGTTCGATCCCGACAGGGCCCACTTTTCTCAGGATTATTTAAGTTTTAATACCCCATTT
>CAXBQJ010000120.1:0-3928 GCA_963977775.1 uncultured bacterium | reverse complement strand
TCCAAAATTTAACTTGACTTGGATCAGCACCAGGTGCAGGACCTGTTCCGCCAGGTAAAACAATTATTGCAACACCAATTAATCCAATTAATATTCCAATCAATGTTATTTTTTTATGTTTTATTCCTGCAATAGTTTGAAAAATTGTTACCCAAATTGGTAGGGCTGCAATTATTAGCGCAGCAATACCTGAAGGAACAATTCTTTCAGCTAAAGTTAAATTTCCAATTCCAAATCCAAGAAGTAGTGCTCCTAAAAAAAATGCTGAAAGTAATTCTTTTGAATTAACTTTCATAGCTTTTTTCCCTTTAAACAAAGTTAAAACAAAAGCTAAAATTAATCCTGCGGCAAAGAAACGAAAACCCATCGACAAAAGAGGTGGGGCGGTATGAATTACTAAAGCAATACCTAAATATGTAGAACCCCAAACTATGTAAACAGTTACTAGGGCAAACCAAACTTTGCCAGTTATTCGCTTAACTTCAGTGGCCACAACACATTGCACCACATCGTTAATGAGAGACTTAGATATACCTACTATTTAATTAAAGGACGATTACAAATGGTTAATGACAATCGTCCTATTCGGATCGCGCTTTTAGGTGCAGGAACAGTCGGTTCTCAAGTAGCACAGTTGTTAATTGAGCAAGCAGAAGATTTAAAAGCTAGAAGTGGTGCTGCACTAGAACTTGTTGGGGTTGGCGTCAAAGATATCTCCAAGACTCGTCCTGGGATAAATAAAGAATTATTGACTAAAGATATTTCAGGTTTACTAAATAAAGATATAGATATTTTAATTGAAGTAATGGGTGGAATTGAACCTGCTAAAACTCATATTCTTGATGCGATGTCTCGAGGTATAAGTGTCGTAACTGCAAATAAAGAATTACTTGCTAAAGATGGTGCAACTTTAGCTGCTGCTGCTGAAAAAAATAATGTTGATCTTTATTACGAAGCAAGTGTGGCAGGGGCTATCCCAATTCTTCGGCCATTAAGAGAATCACTGGTAGGAGATCGAGTTAAAAAAGTTTTAGGAATTGTAAATGGAACAACTAATTATATTTTGACAAAAATGGATGAAACTGGTGCATCATTTGCTGATGCTCTTAGCGAAGCGCAAAAACTTGGTTACGCTGAAGCAAATCCAAGTGCAGATATTGAAGGAAATGATGCTGCAGCAAAAGCAGCCATTGTTGCACAACTTGCATTTCACACCAGAGTAACTATTGATGATGTTTATAGAGAGGGAATAACTAAAGTTTCAGCAGCAGATGTAACAGCTGCAAAAGAAATGGGATTTGTCATAAAACTTTTAGCAATAGCTGAAAGTTTAGATGATGAAGAATCAGTTGTTGTTCGAGTTCATCCTGCGATGATTCCTCGCAGTCATCCACTTGCAAGTGTGCGTGAAGCATTTAACGCAGTTTTTGTGGAAGCAGATGCTGCTGGTTCTTTAATGTTTTATGGCAGAGGAGCAGGTGGTGCGCCAACAGCCTCAGCTGTTTTAGGAGATCTTGTTGCTGTTGCACGAAATAAAATGAGTGGCAAACGTGGACCTGGTGAAAGTATTTATGCAGATCTAAAAGTAAAACCTGTTAGCCAAGCACAAACCAGTTACTACATCTCATTGCAGGTTGCAGATAAACCAGGTGTGTTAGCCCAAATTAGTAAAACAATTGCAGATAACAATGTTTCAATTCAAACTGTTCGTCAAGATGGTTTAAAAAACGATGCTCAATTAGTTATTAGAACACACAAAGCATTAGAAAAAGATTTAGCAAAAACTTTGGAAAGTTTGGGTAAATTAGATGTTGTTAAAGAAATTTCTGATTACATGAGAGTTGAAGGCGATAATTAATTTATGCCGATGACTACAACTACTCATCAATGGCGTGGTGTAATTGAAGAATATAAAAATCGCCTACCCATAAATCCAAAAACACCAATTGTGACATTGGGCGAAGGTGGAACACCTCTTATTTATGCATGCACTTTAAGTGAAATGTTAAATAATCAAGTTTATTTAAAAGTTGAGGGCAATAATCCAACAGGTTCTTTTAAAGATAGAGGCATGACTGTTGCAATTTCTAAAGCAGCAGAAAATGGTGCAAGAGCAGTAATTTGTGCGTCAACTGGAAATACCTCAGCTTCTGCTACTGCTTATGCTGTTAAAGCAGGAATGACAAGTGCAGTTTTAATTCCTGATGGAAAAATAGCGATGGGAAAATTAGCACAAGCAATAGTTCATGGTGCAAAAGTTTTACAAGTTCAAGGAAATTTTGATGACTGTTTAGTTTTAGCCCAAGATTTAGCAAATAAATATCCAATCGCATTAGTAAATTCAGTAAATCCTGACCGAATTGAAGGACAAAAAACTGCATCATTTGAAATAGTTGATCGCTTGGGCGATGCACCGGATTTACATGTTCTGCCAGTTGGGAATGCAGGCAATATAACTGCTTACTGGAAAGGGTATGTGGAATACAAAAATGATTCGATTTCTACAAAACTTCCACAAATGTGGGGTTTTCAAGCAGCAGGTGCTTCACCAATTGTTGATGGAAAAATTGTAGAAAAACCAGAAACAATTGCTACAGCTATTCGCATAGGTAATCCAGCATCTTGGAAACAAGCCATTGCTGCAAAAGAAGAATCTAAAGGCAGAATAGAAAAAGTTACTGATGAACAAATATTGAGTGCTTATCATTTACTTGCTGAAAAAGAGGGAGTATTTGTAGAACCGTCATCTGCAGCTGGGGTAGCAGGTTTGATCATGTTGAAAGAGAAAAAAGAATTAATGTCACAAAAAGTTATTGTTATAACCGTGACAGGAAATGGTTTAAAAGATCCCCATTGGGCACTTGAAGCAGCGAAAGATCCAATTAAAGTTTCGGTAAATGCAGATTCTGCTGCAAAAGCTTTAGGGATTTAAATATGTCAAAATTTTCAGGTGCTGTTCGTGTGGTAGTCCCCGCAACAAGTGCAAATTTAGGATCTGGTTTTGATTCAGCAGGTTTAGCGCTTTCTTTATTCGATGAAGTTGAAGCATCATTTACTGACAAACCAGGTGTGCAAGTTGATGTTGATGGGGAAGGTAGAAGTTCACTTCCACGGGATGAAAATCATTTAATTGCAAAAGTTATGTTAAAAACTTTTAATTATTTATCAGTTCCTGTGAATGGTTTATATATTCGTTGTATAAATCGCATTCCCCATGGCAGAGGTTTAGGTTCTTCAGCAGCTGCCATTACTGCTGCCGTTGTAGCAGCAAGAGCTTTAGCTGGAACTCAAGGAACCAGAATGGATGATGCAGGCGCTTTAGAACTTGCCAGTTCAGTTGAAGGCCATCCTGACAACGTTGCTGCATGTTTGCATGGTGGATTTACTATTTCTTGGATTGATTCAAATTCTCTTGCAAAAGCAGTTAAATTAAATCCTCATCCATCAATAATTCCTGTAGTGCTTATTCCAAAATTTGTAGTTGATACAGAGCAAGCAAGAGCACTTTTGCCAACTCATGTTCCATATAAAGATGCAGCATTTAATTTAGCTAGAAGTGCACTTTTAGTTCATGCAATTTGTGAAAATCCTGATTATTTACTAGAAGCAACTTCAGATCGAATTCACCAGGAATATAGAAGACCTGCCATGCAATCAAGTACTGCGCTAGTGACTGATTTAAGAAACAGAAATCATGCTGCATTTATTTCTGGTTCTGGACCAAGTGTGTGCGTTTTAACAAATTCCACAAAACTAGATGAAGTTTTATCACTTGTTCCTGAGGAATTTGAAGCTCAGCAATTAACAATTGCTACTGCTGGTGCGAGCATTTCGTAAAACACATACCCCGGAAGTTCACCCCGAATCTAGCCAAATATCAGTTGGGCTGGTATTCTTTTAGATGTCCGGCCGATCTTGGCCAAAGATG
>CAXBQJ010000119.1:0-3947 GCA_963977775.1 uncultured bacterium | reverse complement strand
TCTGCATCATCTAATTCAAAAACATTTGGACGTTTGGCAAGTTGTTTAACTTGTTGTTCTAATTCATTAATTCTTCTAGAGGCACTTGAGCTTGAAACAACTATCGAGCGTGGAAGCCAATTACGATTACCTTTTTTGTTTGGTTTTTCATCTGACCATTGCGAAGAGGATTCGATTACATCTTCAGAGATTGTTAAATCTTCTTTTTCGGAATTAGACATCCTGGTTATCTTTCTTAATAGTGCTTTGAATTATTACTTTATAACCCAGAGAGATTTTGCACTAGTGCCTGCTCTGCTTTCTACGCTTAAAACGGTGCTTGCCTAATATTGTTTTAATCAGTTTCTCGGAACTTTATTAATCTCGGGGTGGGTTTAATCTTGGCAGAGCGTAAGAAAACATCCTCTGTTAAAAAGCCTAAATCAACTCTACCTAAACATAAAGCTGGACCAAAAGTTGCTTCTACAACAATTTCTCCAACTGTAGAGCAAGAATTAAATGAATTAATTTCTAATTTGGAATTTCTTAAACCAGTTAAAAAAGATTGGCGATATCGATTAGGGGAATTCTTAGGCCAATTAATTTTGACTTTTCTTTTTGTTCTATTTTTAGGATTATTTGTTTGGTCAATTACAGTTGTACCACCAAATTCTAGAATGTTGGGATATGAAATTGGAGGAAAATTACCTCAAACTGTTTTTGAACAATTAAATATTGCTACAAAAGATAGATTAGATGACCCCATTCAAGTGCAGACCCCACAAGGCATATTTACTTTGAATCCAACTGAAATTGGAATTAAATTAAATCTGGCAGAATCTGTCAATTCAATTTCAAAAAATCCCTTTATTTTCCTAAGATCAATTTTTTTCCCAGTTGATTTTAAAACTTCTGTAACCCTTGACGAAGATGCTTTAAAGACTAGTTTGCAAAAAGTTGTGCAGAATAATACTTTTACACCAGTTAATGCAACAATTACCACGAAAGAAGGTCAAGTAGTTACAACTTCTGCAAAAAGTGGTCAAGAAATTAATTGGGATAAAACCATTAAAAATATAGAGAGTTCTTGGCTTAATCAAAATAGGACAACACAATTAGAAATATCTTTCATTCCACCTGATGTCAATGATGAAGATGTTTTGCAAGCAAGAACTAATTTAGCTGAATTAGCTATTGCTTCACCGATTGTTTTGAATTTTGGAGATAGAAAAGTTGAGATTTCACCAAGAGTTATAGGTACGGCTTTAAATTTTGAAGAGGAAAATAACAAACTTGTATCAAAGTTTGATGAGAACGTAATTATCCAAGAAATATCCCGACAAATTCCCAATATTCAATCTGTTGCAACTGATGCAAGATTTGAATTTATAGGAAATAAAGTTGCTCTAATTCCAGCCCAAGAAGGTTTAAAATTTATTCCAGGTCAATTAGACGCTGCTATGTCTCCTGTTTTTAGGCAAAAAAATAATAGACAAGTTAATTTAGAAAATGCTGTGGTTAAACCAAAAATTTCAACTGAAAGTTTAGAAGCTTTAGGCATTAAAGAACAATTAAGTAGTTTTAGGCAGGAATTTGAATACATGCCATATAGGGAAAAAAATGTTTCACAAGCTGCTAAATATATGGACGGAAAAATATTAAAGCCAGGTGAAATCTATTCCATGAATGAAACTATAAAAGAAAGAACTTCTCAAAATGGATATGTCAAAGGAATTTATATTGGAGAAGGCGGAAGATTTGCGATGGGAATGGGTGGTGGAGTATCCATAATTACCGCTGCAACTTGGTCTTCTGCTTTTTATGCAGGATTAGAAAAAATTGAACAACGAGCACATTCTGTCTTAATTTCCCGCTACACACCAGGACTAGAAGCAACAGTAAGTTGGCCAAAATTAGATCTGAAATTTAAAAACAACACTAAACATCATGTACTAATTCGCGCTATTGCTGAACGTGACAGCATCACGATTGCAATGTATGGAACAAAAGAATTTGACAAAATAACTGCCATTTTTGGAAAACCATATAACTTAAATAACAACATTGATCAAGTTATTTCCTACGATCCAAATTGTTTACCGCAAGATCCTGCACCTGGTTTTAAAATAAATGTCACAAGACAATTTTGGAAAAATAACCAAGTTGTGAATGAGGAAAACTTTTTAACAAGTTATCGACCAAGTGATCACATTATTTGTCTTAAAGAAGGAGAAGTCGCTCCAAGTGCTACGCCAACACCAAGTGTTGGCGGGGTAGAGCAACCAGCAATTTAATCGTTAAAAGTTTTTAACTCTTGTCCATTTTCTGTGTCTTTTACTTCAATTCCTAGAATTTTTAATTTATCTCTCAATTCATCACTTAATTGCCAATTTTTATTGTTACGTGCAGTCTGTCTTTGCTCAAGAATTGAATTAATCTCAGAAGTTATTTCAATTTTTTTAACATCCTTGGCTAAGTCCAAACCTAATATTTCGTCAAATTTTATGATTGTCTGATATTTATCTTCATTTTTAACCAAATCATCTTTTTCAAGATTTCTTAGTAATTGTAAAGCCTTATTTGTATCCAAATCTTCATTTAAGGCTGATTCAAATTCTTTTATATACTGCTCATTTATTTTTCCATTGTTGTTTTTCCAAGTATGCATTTTTTCTCTAATTCGATTCAAAGCTTTATCAGATGCTTTTAAAGAATTCCATGTCAAATCCATTTGTGATCTGTATCTATGTTCCATTAAAGAAAATCGAATTGATAAAGGATCTAAACCTTTTTCAACCACATCTTTTACTAATAAAACATTTCCTGAGGATTTACTCATTTTTCTTCCTTCGAATAAAAGATGTTCCCCATGGATCCAATGATTTATAACTTCTTTATTTGTTGCACAATTACTTTGAGCTCTTTCATCTTCATGATGTGGAAAACGAAGATCAATTCCACCGGTATGAATATCTATTGAGTTTCCTAAAAATTTAAGACTCATCGCAGAACACTCAATATGCCAACCTGGAAATCCTTTGCCCCAGGGAGTTTGCCATGTTAATTGTGTTCGAGTTTCTTTTGCACTTTTCCATAAAGCCCAATCAGCATGAAATCTTTTGTTTGGATCTTCTTTGCCATCAAATCTATGTCCTGGTTTTAAATCTTCTAATCTATTCCCACTAATTGCTCCATAGCTTGGAAATGATTTTGCATCAAAAAAAACACTTCCATCTTTTCCAACATAGGCATGGTTTTTTTCAATTAACTTCTCGATAAGTTCAACCATTAAATTAATTGATTCACTAGCTTTTGGATAACTATCTGCTTTTTGAATATTTAAGAGTTTCAAATCATTATGAAATAACTCTTCGTATTTTCTGGCAATAGATAATGCGTCCGTTGACTCTTTTGAAGCTTGTGCGATAACGCGATCCTCTGTATCAAGTTGACCTTCATCAACTCCACCTAAACCTTGGTCATCTGCCATATGACCAACATCTGTGATGTTTTGAACTAATTCAACTCTTAATCCTTGATATTGGGCAAAACGTTTTATTAAATCTGTCAGCAAAAAAGTGCGCATATTTCCAACGTGCGCATCGCGATAAACAGTTGGACCACAAGCATAAATTTTAAGGACACCAGAATTTATTGGTTCAATTTCAACAATTTCTCTTGCTTTAGTGTCGTATAACTTCATGCATTTAGCGTAGTTGAAATTTATTTTTCAGCAATGGCATTCTTCATCATTTGAAGCTAAGTTTTTAAAATGGCGATAATAAGCGTATTCATGGTGGATTTTGTAGCCAAGTGATTCATACATTTTGACAGCTGCTTCATTAGATTTTAGAACTTGCAAAACGATTGATTTATGCCCAATTTTGGCAACTTCATTAGAAAGAGCATTCATTATTTTTTTGCCTAATCCTTGTTTTCGGTTATTTTCATTTACCCAAACTGTTGTT
>CAXBQJ010000118.1:0-3986 GCA_963977775.1 uncultured bacterium | reverse complement strand
TAATGGCCTTAGTAATTTGTCTGCTTTTAAATTTCGGCCAATTAATATCCCTAAAATAACTCCAATAATCATCGTCAAAATTGTTGCAACAATTGTTTGGGTTAAGGTGACCATAGTGTCATTCCATAATCCACAAATTACGATTCCCAACATTAAAAAAATTGAGATTAATGTAACTCTTAAACCACCTATTATTAAGGCAATCAGTGCCAACATTGTTAAGGTGATATACCAGGGTGAGCCTGCCAATAAAAGTTGCAAGGAATTAAGAACATAATTAGATATAAAATCTCTAAATCCAACAGTTAAGAATTGAAAGTTATTTACGATCCATTCAGTGATGCTATTAGTTGTTTTAGATACTGAATCTGAAAAATCAAAATTTTTAGGCCAAATTGCTGCCCATAAAATATTTCGTGAAAGCCAAATTGAAATAATCATGAAAATTCCCATTAAAAGAACTGATAATCTTCTTTTTTGAATTTCGATTTTACTTGGAGGTATAAAACTTACATCTGTTTTGGCTGCTGCGCTTGTACTTCTATCAAGTAAAATCGCAATAAAAACTACCGCTAGTCCTGCAACGAATCCATCTCCTACGTTTCTAATTGTTAAGGCTGTAACTATTGGTTTACCTAATCCTGGAGCAGCAATTAATGCTGCTATAACTACAAAAGAAAGTGCAGCCATAACTGTTTGATTTATGCCTAAAATAATCATTTGCTTACCCATGGGAAGTTGAACTTTTGTCAAAGTTTGTTTTTTAGTCGATCCCATAGAAATAGAAGCCTCTACAGGTGAAATATTTAGATTTCTAATTGCATGCGATGTAATTCGTATTGAAATAGGAATGCTATAAACCATGGTCGCGATGGTTGCTGATGCTTCTCCAATTAAGAAAAAAAGCGCTAAAGGTGACAAGTAAACAAGTGTGGGAAGAATTTGTGCTAAGTCAAGAAATGGAGTTAACAATTTTAAAACACGATCTGAGAGTCCTGCCCAAATACCTAAAGGAATTCCAATTAATAATGACAAGAGAACAGCGGCTAGAGTCATCGCAATAGTGTCCATCGCATAAGTCCACATTCCTAAAGCTCCACAAGCAAATAATAAAATTATCGCTAAAATTGTAGTTTTAAAATTACTTGTTAAGAAAACTAGAAATGCAATTACTCCAACTACTCCGAGCCACCCAAGAACAGGAATTATTGATCCAGGAACAGGAGTTGCAATTAAAACTCTGATTAAATCAACAAATCCATTTATTGAAACTCTTATTGGATTAAAAAAGTAAATAAAAATCGCACTCTTTGTTCTGTTGCCTCTAATCGATGCTGCAGCATCTCCTGCTACTTGTGTAACAAATGAATTTTGGTAAGTAGCTATTTCAAGAGTTGAAATTCCTTTAAAAAGAAGGGCTAAAAATGTCCACACCAAAAAGATAATTAATATCCAATATCGATTTTTAATTGACTTCAAAAATTTAAAGTTTGAAGTTAATGACACGTTACTCAAAGATTATCTCCAGAAATTAATTTCAAAACATCTTCACT
This sequence comes from uncultured bacterium, assembly GCA_963977775.1. Taxonomy (GTDB): domain Bacteria; phylum Actinomycetota; class Actinomycetes; order S36-B12; family UBA5976; genus ATZT02. The sequence goes on along the minus strand of CAXBQJ010000118.1, from coordinate 2,433 downwards.
TGAGACAATTCCTATTTTTTTGCCATTATCAATTACTTGAACAGGTTTCATGCTTTGCACAATAATTTTTGAAGCATCACGAATAATCATGCTTGCTTGTAATTCAGGGCCATCAGTTACTTCATTAGATTTTGCAGGTCGGGCAAGGTATTTAAGAGTTAAAACATGTGATTTAGAAATATCACGAATAAAATCAGCAACATAATTATTTGCAGGTTTTGCAACTAATTCTTCAGGAGTGCCCATTTGCACAACCGCGCCATCTCTCATAATTGCTATGCGATCACCCAATTTCATGGCTTCAGATAAATCATGAGTAATAAAAACCATGGTTTTTCCAACTTCTTTGTGAAGTCTGATTACTTCATTTTGCATATCTCTTCTAATTAATGGATCAAGTGCAGAGAATGGTTCATCAAGAAACATAACTTGAGGATCAACTGCTAAAGCTCTTGCTAAACCAACTCTTTGTTGCATACCGCCAGATAGTTGCTCAGGATATGCATGAGAGTAACCATCAAGTCCAACTAATTGAATTACTTCTTCTGCCCGTTTATGTCTTTCAATTTTTTTCACACCATTTATTTCTAAAGCGTAGGCAATATTGTCAATAACTTTTCTATGTGGGAGTAATCCAAAATGTTGAAAAACCATAGAAAATTTAGTTCTTCTTAATTCTCTTAATCGAGCAGAATCTGCTTTTAAAATATCTTCACCATTTAATAACACAGAACCAGCGGTTGGTTCAATTAATCTGGTTAAACAGCGAACCAAAGTTGACTTACCAGAACCTGATAATCCCATCACCACAAAAACTTCGCCAGGGGCTACATCAAAACTTACATCTTTTACAGCAGCAGTATTTCCAGTTTTTGCTCTTAACTCTGCTTTAGGAAGATCTGCATCTTTGGAATTAACTATTTTTTCTGGATTATCACCAAAAACTTTCCAAAGATTTCTTACAGAAATAGCTGAATCACTGTTATGCAGACTCATTTAATTTTCCTTTCCATCAAACCAACCAGTGGCAGCAGGTTTTAGATTTTGCCAAATATGCTTTGCTTCTTGGTATTCCGCTAATCCCATCGGACCTAGTTCTCGACCAACTCCAGATTGTTTAAATCCACCCCATTCGGATTGAGGCACATATGGATGATAATCATTTATCCAAATAGTTCCATGTCGTAATGATTCTGCGACTCGATTTGCTTTGGAAATATCGTTGGTCCAGACTGCTCCTGCTAAACCATATATTGTGTCGTTACCTAAAGCAATTGCCTCTTCTTCGGTTTTAAAAGTTTCCACTGTTAGTACCGGACCAAATGACTCATCTTGCACACATTTCATTTTTGTATTGCAATTATCTAAAACTGTTGGTCGATAAAAAAATCCATCTTGTAAATAAGATTCACTTGGTCTTTTACCCCCAGCTCTTAATTTTGCACCCTCAGAAAGTGCTTGTGCAACATAGCTTTCTACTTTTTGTCTATGATTTTCACTTATTAATGCTCCCGTTTCTGCTAAAGCATCTTGCGGCGAACCTAATCTAATTAGATCAGCTCTTCTAGAAACTTCATTAACAAAATCATCATGAATATTTTCTTCAACGAGTAATCTTGCTCCGGCAGAGCAAACTTGACCTGAGTGAAGAAATACTGCAGTTAATGCATTATCAATTGCAGCATCCAAATCAGCATCTGAAAAAACAATGTTTGGATTTTTTCCACCAAGTTCAAGTGCGATCTTTTTTACCGTTTTACTTGCTGATTCCATAATTTTTCTGCCAGTAATAAGTCCTCCTGTAAAAGAAACCATGTCAATTTCAGGATGTTGACTCAAAGGAGCACCAGCAATATTTCCTGCACCCAAAACTAAATTATGAACTCCATCAGGAATTCCTGCTTCTGTAAGTGTGTCCATAAATAGGGAAGTAGTTGAGGGAGTTAGTTCACTTGGTTTTATGACGAAAGAACATCCTGCAGCAAGTGCAGGAGCAATTTTCCAAGATGCTTGCAATAGTGGGTAATTCCAGGGAGTAATCATGCCAACTACACCGACTGGTTCATATCTGATAATACTTTTAATATTTTCTCTACCTACATCAACAATTCTATTTTCTTGATTGGAAATAAATTCGGCAAAGAATCGAAAAACCTTTATTACATCATCCATATCGTATTCAGATTCGATGAATCTTTTTGCAGTATCTTGAGATTCAGCTTTCGCAAAATTTGGTTTGTCTCTTTCCAGTAAATCTGCAATTTTATGAAGAGTTTTTCCTTTAATTGAATTTGAAGTTTTTGACCATACTCCTGAATCAAAACTTTTACGAGCACTTTTTATCGCTTTTTCAACATCTTGGGTACTTGCTTCTTGGGCAATCTCTACAATTTGACCATTTGCTGGATGAATTATATTTCTTGTTTCCCCATT
>CAXBQJ010000117.1:0-4020 GCA_963977775.1 uncultured bacterium | reverse complement strand
AGGTTATGGCACAGCCCTTCAAGGTCTAGGTCAAGCATTCATGTATAACCCAGCGACAGCGGGTACATTTGGCAGCGCACAAGCAGCGCAATACATGAGTCCATATCAACAAGCGGTGACGGATGTAGCATTGCGTGAGGCCCGTGCTAAAGGTTTGCAAGATAAACAAGCCTTGATGACAGGTGCGATTGGTCGTGGTACATTTGGCGGTGCACGTAATGCGCTCTTACAAGCTGAACAACAACGTGGTTTGAAGTTAACAAGTGATGGAGAAGAAACGGGAGATACCCGTGAAATGAGAGAGCGTCTTAAAGATCAAATGGCTCCAATAGCTCTTGGTACTGGTGCAAAACGTGTAGATCAAAACGTTGATGATGATGGAGACTTTATCAAAGGGAATAAAGCAATATCATTTAACAACGATCCATTGCCGCCAAAGAAGGGAATCTATGACGACGATGAATGATCTATCTATTTATAGAACATGACCACAAGACAAAACGTACCTTTTATTGAAGGTAAAGAGCAACTACCAACAGGGTATGATACACAAAACAATGATCCTTCTACGTTTAGTATTCCTCCATGTGGAATAGAAGATGTAGATATAGCCGTACATACTTTGTTTGATAAAGAAATTGAATTTCATCCATATCAAGCAATGGTTGGATCACAAAAAGAAATAAACGTTAAAAAACCATTTGTTATTTTTGCCACAGGAAACTGGGCTGCTATCGGTGCGGCTTTAGCAATTGCTGTTTTCCTTGGGGGTCCTATTTCTGGTGGAGCATTTAATCCGGCTGTAACTATTGCTTTATGGGCCACAAAAAGAATGCCTTCACTAGATGCAATTGCATATATTGTAAGTCAACTTCTTGGTGGTTTACTTGCCGCAGTTTTTTTAAAACTTTCTTATGGATCATATGCTCAAACAGTTGGCGTACCAACTCTTGCCCAACCTATAAAACCAATTTATGGATTATTAGTTGAAGCAATAACAACATTTATTTTGATGATGGTAATCATGGGTGTTGCAGTTGATGGTCGAAGCACTTTCAATGCGGTTGCTGGAATTCCAATTGGATTTACTGTGGCTGCAGATATTTTGTTTGCAGGACCTTTAACTGGTGGAGCAATGAACCCAGCCAGATGGTTTGGCCCCGCTGTGGCATCTGGCCAAATGACTAATTTTTGGATTTGGATTGCCGGTCCAATAATTGGTGCACTAGTTGCAGTATTTGCCTATGATCTGATTGTTAAACCAAAGAACTAAATAAGACATAATTAAGGCATGTTTAATTGGCCAGCGGATACTTTAACGCTGGCCATTGACATTGGTGGATCAGGAATTAAAGCTAGCGTCATCAGCAAAGACGGAGAAATGATTTGCGAAAGAATTCGCATGGAAACTCCTTATCCTTCTCATCCAATTGGTTTTAGTGATGTAGTAGCCGATTTTGTTAAAGATTTACCAAAAGCACAAAGAGCAAGTGTTGGTTTTCCAGGTTTAGTTAGAAGTGGTGTTGTAGTAATGGTTCCTTCCCTTTCTAGAAAAGTAAAAGATGGACCAAAAGATCCAGAATTAGCTGCTGCTTGGGCAAATTTTGATTTACAAACTCCAATGGCAAATGCGTTAGCAATTCCAACAAAAGTAGCAAATGATGCAGATATTCAAGGAGCTGCTGTTATTTCTGGAAAAGGTTTGGAATTTGTTATGACATTAGGTACAGGTGTTGGGACAGCACTTTTTCAAAATGGAATTCTTCTTCCCCACCTAGAACTTGGTCATGCACCTTTTAGACAAAGTGAAGAATTTGAAGAACAAATTGGAAATGCAGCCCGAGAAAGAATTGGGGTTGAAAGATGGACAAAGAGAGTAATTAAAGCAATTTCAAAATATAACCAATTTCTTTATTACGATCATTGTTATGTTGGTGGAGGAAATGCTAAACATTTAAAAGGAATTGATTTAGGTCCAAATGTGACCAGGGTGAGCAATAAAGCAGGAATACTTGGTGGAGCAAGAATTTGGGATTTGGAAGCGAGTTAATTACTCGTTTTCGTTTTCTTCGTTCTCCCAACCCTCATTTTCACCTGAGCCGCCAACAATTACTGGCAGCGAAACAGGACTTGGCAAACTTGTCACCGTTTGATCAATTGCCCCGATTAAAAATGAATCCAAAGTTCTATTTGGTAAACCTTGATTTCCGTGCTGGTTTGAAAAAGCTTGAGTTCCATCTCTTCCACAAATGCTTATGATTCTGTTTGGTCCACCAGGATGGGATCGAATATATGAAGTTAGGTCATAAACATTTCCTTTAACAATTGACCAGCAGTCTTTTTCAGAGTTGTGGTTGGCAACTTCAGTTGCGCTTAAGGTGATTGGACTTATATTTTTTGGACTTGGACTTGTTTGATTTTGCGCAGAGTTATTAGTTGTGATGTTTGAGCTTGTGGTAGAAGTTGCTTGAGAATTAATTGCTCCAATTAACAAATTACTTAATTCATTATTTGGCGCACCTTGTTTACCATGTTGATTTGTAAAAGCTTTTGAGCCATCGATTCCACAAATACTTGAAATATTATTTACCCCACCAGGGTGAGAATTTATATACGAGGTTAGGTCATACACATTTCCATCAATAATTGTCCAGCAATCATTAACACTGTTATGGATTGCAACTGTTTGAGCACTTAGAGCCATCGCTTCTTGTTGCGTTGAAGAATTGTTGTCACTATTTGAGGTTTGGGAAGTTGTGGATGTTGGAGGATTAATTCTTTTTTCCCAAGATGCACTTGCTCCCGAATGGCCAACCAAAACTGTTAAAACTAAAGCAGTAACAGAAGAAATTGCTAAAAGACCACTAGTGATTTTGGTTAAAAATTGCAGATTCGATACTTGAGATTTATCAACTTTTTGTAAAATAAACCAAACTAAATAAATAACAAATAATACAAATGAAACAATCACTAGATTTGAGCCAAGTTCGGCATGATTTCCTGGCCAGCCAACTCGAGCAGCTAGTGCCTCGCCTGATTGTTTGGCAATGAATGCTGAGATGGCTGAAACAAACATTCCAAGTAGAACTAGGAGTCCATAGTTTTTGCGATATTTGGCAAAAAAGGTTAACAAGATTGCCCCTAAAGCTGAAAGGGGCAGAATAATCACAACTACGTGATCAATTAGTGGGTGAAGCGGTAGTCCAAAGAATAAATCAAATAAATTTTCCATAATCTAAATTCATCATACCTATCTAAGAAAACCCTGAGTGTGGCTTAGATTTCTCTAAGAAATCTCATGATTGGTCTTGATTAAAAGTTTTCCAACTTATTCGGTGATATTTGCTAGGACCATGTTTCTTTATGGCATCAAGGTGTTCTGGGGCTGCATAACCCTTATTTTCATGCCATAAATAGTTCGGAAATTCTTCATGCAGGCTCTTCATAATTTCATCCCTAGTAGTTTTTGCCACAACTGAAGCAGCAGAAACACTGGCACAAGTTAAATCAGCTTTTACTTGAGAAACTATTTTTAGTTTTTCAGAAATAGATCCATCATCTATCAATCCATCAAATAGTTCTTGAGATTCTTTTTCAGGCATTAACCAATTATGTTTTCCATCAAGAATTAAATAATCAGGCTTTAATTTTAAAGAATTAAGCGCTCTACGCCCTGCCCTTCTTAAAGCTCTTGTTAGTCCAAATTCATCAATTTCTTCATTGCTGGAATGTCCCACAGCATGCTCCAAAACCCAATCATTTATTGATGGCAATAAATCTTGTCTTTGCACGCTTGTTAATTCTTTTGAATCGGTTAAATTTTTTGGCGGAAGTTTTTCATTCTTGGTGCAATTAATATCAATTACTGTTACCCCCACGCTGACTGGTCCTGCAAGACAACCCCGCCCAACTTCATCCATTCCTGCTACAAGCAAAGCTCCACGAGAAAATAACGATTTTTCTAGTTCAAGATTTGTTTTATTTTTGGGCATTTGGAATGTTTGCAAAAGCATCTGGAAT
>CAXBQJ010000116.1:0-4128 GCA_963977775.1 uncultured bacterium | reverse complement strand
CAAATGACAACATCGATCGTGCAGTTAAAAGAGGTGCAGGACTAGAAGCTGGTGCTGCTGATTATCAAACAATTATGTATGAAGGTTATGGACCAAATGGTGTAGCAGTTTTAATTGAATGTTTAACAGATAATCGAAACCGTGCGGCAGGAGATGTAAGACTTACCATGACACAGAATCAAGGAAATATGGCTGATCCTGGTTCTGTTTCCTATATGTTTTCTCGCAAAGGTGTAGTTATTGTGCCTAAAACAAACAATTTAACTGAAGATGAAATTCTGTCAGCAGTGCTAGATGCAGGAGCTGAAGAAGTAAATGATTTGGGTGAATCTTTTGAAGTTATTAGCGAGCCTAACGATTTAGTTGCAGTAAGGACTTCTTTGCAAAATGCAAAAATTGAATACGATTCTGCTGATACCTCATTTGTCCCATCAGTGAATGTCTCGTTAGATGCTGAAGCAGCAAAAAAGATATTCACACTCATTGAAGAGTTAGAAGATTTAGATGATGTACAAACTGTTTGGGCAAATTTTGATGTTTCAGATGAAGTTATGGCTGAAGTTGGATAATATTAAATAAATAATTATTGAAGGGTCGAATAACTCAAAATGAGAGTTCTGGGAGTTGACCCTGGTTTGACAAGATGTGGTTTAGCCATTGTTGATGAATTATCAGGAAAAAAAGTAAAACTTGAAACTGTAATGGTTTTTAGAACAGATTCAGAAGAACATGTGTCACAAAGACTAATGAAATTAGATGATGCAATAAATCAGGTAATTAAAAAATACAAACCTGATGTCGTTGCTGTGGAGCAAGTATTTAGTCAACATAATTTGAAATCAGTTATGGGGACAGCTCAAGCTGCTGGTGTTGCATACATAAATGGTGCTAAGGCAAATTGCGAAGTAGTTAGCTACACTCCCACACAAGTTAAAGCTTCAGTCACAGGTTCAGGAAAAGCTGATAAACGCCAAATTGGACGCATGATTGCAAAAATTTGTGGATTATCCGCTCCGCTTTCACCGCCTGATGCCTCTGATGCTGTTGCATTAGCAATATGTCATTTGTGGCGAACCAGCACAGAAGAAAAAATTAAGAAAAGAAAAGTATCATGATTGCTTTTGTCAAAGGAACAATTTCTGAAATCTCAGCACTTGGTGCTGTAATTGAAGTTGGTGGAGTTGGGATGAATCTTGTAACTTCTGCAAATGCCTTAAAGGGTAAAAAAATAGGTGATCTTGTGCAAGTTCCAACTGTGATGATTGTTCGCGAAGATGCCATGACACTTTATGGATTTGAAGATGATAATGAAAAAGAAATGTTTTTGTTATTACAAACTGTCTCTGGAATTGGACCAAGAATGGCGCTAAATGCTATTTCTGTTATGGGAGAAAAGAAACTTAGTAATGCAATTGCAAATGCAGACATTGGTTCTTTAACTTCGGTTCCAGGAATTGGCAAAAAAGGTGCTCAGAGATTAATTCTTGAATTAGCAGATAAATTAACTACGAATAAATCCCAAAATCTTGAGTCTTGGAAAGACTCTCTAGTTGCTGCTTTAGTTGGACTTGGTTGGAATAGAAAAGATGCAACTTCTGCTGCTGATCAAGTTGCAACTCCAGAAAATGAGTCAGATTTATCTGATGCCCTAAGAAGTGCACTGCAAATATTAAGTAAAAACAGATGAACATAGAAAATGAAATTTCTAAAGATTTAGGTTTAGAAATTGTTAGGTTAGAAGTAAGTGAGGAAGATAGGCAAGTTGAAGGTGCGCTTCGCCCTAAAACATTAGAAGAATTTGTAGGCCAACATCGAGTTAGAGAACAACTTGATTTAATTTTGCGAGCCGCTTTACAAAGAGGAAATGCAGCAGATCATGTTTTACTTTCTGGTCCTCCCGGTTTAGGCAAAACAACCTTAGCCACAATTGTGGCAAGTGAACTGGGCTCACCGATTCGGGTAACAAGTGGACCTGCAATACAACATGCGGGAGATTTAGCAGCGATTTTAAGTTCACTAAGTTCTGGAGAAATTTTATTTATTGACGAAATTCACCGTTTAGCAAGACCTGCAGAAGAAATGCTTTATTTAGCGATGGAAGATTACCGAGTTGATGTAGTTGTTGGGAAAGGAGTTGGCGCAAATGCAATCGGTTTAGATTTACCTTCTTTCACTTTAATTGGGGCAACAACTCGAGCAGGATTACTTCCAAGTCCTTTAAGAGATCGATTTGGTTTCACAGCTCATTTAGATTTTTATAATTCTTCTGAAATAGAGGAAATTGTACATCGATCTGCTGGTTTATTAAAAATTGAAATTATTGATGATGCCGCAATTGAAATTTCAAAAAGATCAAGAGGAACTCCAAGAGTTGCTAATAGACTTTTAAGAAGAGTAAGAGATTACGCACAAGTTAATGCCAGTGGAAAAGTTAATTTAGAGATTGCAAAAAAAGCTCTAGATCTTTTTGAAATTGATGAAAAAGGTCTTGATCGAATTGATCGAGCAATTCTTGATGCCTTGATAAATAAATTTGGGGGAGGCCCCGTTGGCCTTTCAACTCTTGCCGTGGCTGTAGGAGAAGAACCAGAAACTGTGGAAGATATGTGTGAACCTTATTTAGTCCGAGTTGGATATTTGGCTAGATCAGCCAGAGGAAGAATTGCAACGCCTTTGGCTTATAAATTGTTAGGTAAAAACGTTCCTGCGCAACAAATTTTGGATATTACAGAGTAACTTTCAAGCCAGATTTCAAAGTTAAATATTGATAGGCAATACTTATATGTAGGTTTACTTTAAGAATTAGTGCTTAATTTGTTCTTATAGGAGTTATTCAAAATTGTCTGCTGCGAATAGAGCAAGACCACTTCGCTCGCTAATACTTTTGTTAATTGTTACTGTTTCAATAATTTTGTGGGCATATTGGCCGGGGGTTTCTCACCAAGCAAGATTGGGACTTGATTTGCGCGGTGGAACACAAGTTATTTTGACACCAGAATTAGCCCCTGGAACTGAAGGAGTTTTAACGCAAGATCAAATAAATCAATCAGTTGAAATTATTCGCCAAAGAGTAAACGGTTTTGGAGTTGCTGAAGCAGAAGTAACGGTGCAAGGAAGTGGCACAAATTCTGCAATCGTTGTCACGGTTCCTGGTGTTAATCCTGAAGGAATAACTAATTTACTTAAACAAACTGCAAGACTTGATTTTAGAGCGGTGTTAGCTGCTGCAAATGGTTTTGAAGTTGTTGCACCAAATGCATCACCATCAGCAAGTCCTAAACCAGTAGTTGCTCAACCAAAAGAACTTCCAATTCAAGCAGCATCAACTGAAGAACTTTATGATCAATATTTAAATTTAAATTGTTTAACACCAGGACTTTTGCAAGGTGGGAAAGCAGATGACCCAACAAAATATACTTTGACTTGTTCAAAAGATGGATTCGAAAAATTTGTTTTAGCTCCTGCATTTATTACAGGTGATCAAGTTAGTGATTCTCAAGCTTCGCTTCCTCAACAAGGAGCAGGAGGTTGGATGGTTTTACTTGATTTTGATTCCACAGGTGCATCAAAACTTTCTGAAGCCTCATCTACCTTAAGTAAACTTCCTTCTCCCCAAAATCGTTTTGGAATAGTTTTAGATGGACTTGTCGTATCTGCCCCATTTTTTTCTGAACCAATTCTTGGTGGAAAAGCCCAAATTGAGGGAAGTTTTAAAGCTGATGAAGCAAAGCAATTAGCACAAGTTCTTCGTTATGGTGCATTGCCTGTGACTTTAACAATTGCTGAGTCAACTTCAATAAGTCCAACACTTGGTCAAGATCAATTAAGTGCAGGACTATTAGCCGGAGCTATCGGTCTTGCATTTGTTGTTTTGTACTTAATTATTTATTACAGGGCATTAGGTTTTGTCGCAGTTTTTAGCTTAATTGTTGCAGCATTTTTTACTTGGTTATTGATAATTGCCTTGGGAAGATCAATTGGTTTTACATTAACTTTGGCAGGAATTGCAGGTGCAATTGTTGCAATAGGTATTACAGCAGATTCATTTGTGGTTTATTTTGAAAGAATTCGCGATGAAATTAGAGATGGAAAAAGTTTAAGAGTTGCTACCGAATTAGGTTGGGTAAG
>CAXBQJ010000115.1:0-4144 GCA_963977775.1 uncultured bacterium | reverse complement strand
TGTTACAGAATTTGTTATTTCTTTTGCTAAATTTCTTGGTATTGCCTCAAGAACAACTGAAAATGCCCCTGAGGCTTCTATTGCTTTAGCGTCTTGCAAAAGATTTTGTGCTTGTTCACCTTTGCCTTGAACTTTGTAACCACCAAACACATTCACAGATTGAGGTGTTAAACCAATATGTCCCATTACTGGAATTCCTGCTTCAACTAAAACTGAAATTGTGTTTGCAATTCTTTGTCCACCTTCAAGTTTTACAGCATGTGCTCCAGCTTTTAAAAATTTTGTTGCATTTTCAAGAGCAACCTCAGTGGAAGTTTGATATGAACCAAATGGCATATCTGCCACGATTAAAGAGTGTTTATTTGCTCTTGCAACACCACCAACTATCGGAAGCATTTCCTCCATGGTCACAGGAACTGTTGAATCATGTCCGAAAACTAATTGAGCAGAAGAATCACCCACGAGAACCACTGGAATTTCAAGTTCATCAAACAAACTAGAAGTTAGTGCGTCATAGCTTGTGAGCATGAGCCATTTTTTATTTTGTTGTTTAAATGAAACAAGATCGCTTACGGAAATACGTTTAAACATTTTCACTCTTTTCTCGAAGCCAATTCAGGTCCCCGGAACTTTTGTTTGAGTAACTTAATTCTTACAGATATAACTAATCTCTGAAAACAAAGGGTGTTTTATTTAAAGGCTTTCTTTCCAGGAATTGGTGATTGGCTGGCGTCTATCTCGCCCGAAGGCTCGGTTAGAAATTTTTGTTCCTGGTGGATATTGGCGTCTTTTGTATTCTGCTTTGTCTATCATTTGAACTACTTTTTCTATTAAGTTTTTATCTAAACCTTTACTAGCCATTTCGAATGCTCCATGATCTTGTTCAACGTAGGCAAAAATTAGCGGATCTAATTTTTCGTAATCAGGAAGTGAATCTGTATCGAGTTGATTTGGTCTTAGTTCAGCACTAGGTGGTTTAGTAATACTTGATTCAGGAATTATTTGACTTTGTTTATTTCTCCATTTTGCAAGCTTCCAAACTAAAGTTTTTGGCACATCTTTAATTGGTGCAAAGCCACCAACAGCATCTCCATAAATAGTTGAATAACCAACCGCAAGTTCACTCTTATTTCCTGTTGCTAAAACTAAATGTCCTTCTTGATTAGAAATTCCCATTAATGTAATTCCGCGAAGCCTTGCTTGTAAGTTTTCCTCTGCTAAGTGAGTAAGTTTAAGTGAATTCTGAAAAGTTTCAAAGAATGGATTTATTTCAACAGTTCTAAAATTTAAACCAGTGTTTTTTGCTAATTCTTTCGCATCTGAAATGGAATGATTTGAAGAATACTTACTTGGCATTGAAACTCCATAAACATTTTTAGCTCCAATCGCATCCACAGCGATTGCTGCAACTAAAGCAGAATCAATACCACCACTTAATCCTAAAATTACGGATTCAAGATTATTTTTATAAATATAATCTCTTAAGCCAACAACTAAAGCTTGATAAACTTCTTCAAGGTCATCATTTCTATTTCTGATATTTCCTGAAATTATTGGTTTATCTTTTTCAAATTCGAAGAGAACTAATTCTTCAACAAATTGACTTGCCCGATTAGCAATTTCACCGTTCTTATTTATGACAATTGAGTCCCCGTCAAAGACAAGTTCATCTTGACCTCCAACCATATTCACATAGGCAATCGGAGCATTAATTTGACTGACGCGTTTTTTTAATAAATCTAACCGAACATCATCTTTGCCATGTTCGAAAGGAGAACCATTTATCACTAATAAAAGATCAGTATTGAGTTTAGAAATTTCGGCGATAGGACCACCATCTTGCCAAATATCTTCACATATTGCTAAAGAAATTTTATTTCCAGCTACTTCAAATGAACAACTTTCTTCACCTGGAACAAAGTATCTGTATTCATCATAAACACCGTAATTTGGTAAGTGATGTTTAACATATTTCTTTACTATCTTTCCATCATGAATAATTGCGGCTGCATTTTCTGGGCTTCCTGCAGGAACGCCTAATTTGTTTGATTCTCCAGTTGAATCTAGATATCCAACAATGACATGCAAATTTCCTAATTCTTGATTCTTTAAATCAAGCGCTAATTTATTTAATGCATTTTTGGAAGCTTCTTGAAATGATTTTCTTAAAGATAAATCTTCAATTGGATAACCTGTTAAAACCATTTCAGGAAATACAACAAGAGATGCTCCCAACTCAGCAGCTTTTTTAGTGAAGTTTTTTATTAATGCACTATTTCCTTCTAAATCACCAACAGTTGGATTAACTTGGGCTAAAGCAATAGAAAGTGCCATATATATAAGTCTATTCCACGCATGATTTCACATATTTTTTGTAACATTCAAGAAACAATCATGAGGCACAATAGAAGGCATGGATAAACAATCAGACTTTGTATTAAGAACAATTGAAGAACGAGACATACGATTTGTAAGACTTTGGTTTACCGATGTGATCGGTTCATTGAAATCAGTAGCTGTTGCACCTGCTGAATTAGAAGCTGCATTTTCTGAAGGTATTGGTTTTGATGGCTCTGCCATTGAGGGTTTTGCCAGAGTTTATGAATCAGACATGTTAGCCAAACCAGATCCTGCAACATTTCAAATTTTACCTTGGAGAAGTGAAGGACCAGGAGTTGCAAGAATGTTTTGCGACATTCAAATGCCAGATGGTTCACCTTCTTATGCAGATCCTCGTTGGGTTTTAAAAAGAACAATGGCTAAAGCAGCAGATATGGGTTTTACTTTTTACACTCATCCAGAAATTGAATTTTATTTATTTGAAGATGATAAAGCTGCAAAAAATGTTTCAAGTCCAACACCAATTGATTATGTAGGTTACTTTGATCAATCAGCATCAGGACCAGGTTATGACTTTAGAAGAAAAGCAATAACCATGCTTGAATCAATGGGTATCTCTGTTGAATTTTCACATCATGAAGGTGGACCTGGACAACAAGAAATAGATTTACGTTACGCAGATGCCTTAAGCACTGCAGATAACATCATGACCTTTCGATTAGTTGTCAAAGAAGTTGCGTTAAGTGAAGGTGTACGAGCCTCATTCATGCCAAAACCATTTAGAGATTATCCAGGATCTGGAATGCACACACATTTATCTTTATTTGAAGGAGATAAAAATGCTTTTCATGAACCTGGTTCTGAATATCAATTAAGTAAAATTGGGAGAAACTTTATTGCAGGAATTTTAAAACATGCTCCAGAATTTACTGCAGTTACAAATCAATATGTTAATTCCTATAAACGTCTTACCGGCGGGGGAGAAGCTCCAGCTTATGTTTGTTGGGGACATAACAACAGATCTGCATTAGTAAGAGTGCCGATGTATAAACCATCAAAAGGTCAATCAACCAGAATTGAATATAGAGCACTTGATTCTGCCGCTAATCCTTATCTTGCTTATTCAGTTTTATTAGCTGCAGGATTAAAAGGAATTCAAGAAAATTATTCATTGCCACAAGGTGCTGAAGATGATGTTTGGTCTCTTACCGATGCTGAAAGAAGAGCACTTGGACTAACACCACTTCCAACAACATTAGATGAAGCAATTAAAACTATGGAAAAAAGTGAATTAGTAGCTGAAACTTTGGGCGAACATGTTTTTGATTACTTTTTACGAAATAAGCGTGCTGAATGGGATGAATATAGAAAACAAGTCACCCAATGGGAATTGGATAGATACTTACCTGTTCTGTAGTGAAGATGATTATCAAATTTAGACATTTGTGAGGGAATTTATATATTTATAATTCTAAATATATTGAATCACCTTTTAAATCCCCTCATAAAAACTTGTAGAAACTTTTAGACTGGCACAAAAATGGCACAAAATTTATGTGATGACAATCAAATATGTGGCTAAATTATTTCCAATTCTTACAGCGAGAAACAGGTAATTTAAATTTTTCTAATTTTAAATTAATACTCATTTTTATTGCAATTATTATCATAGCATTTTTAATTGCAAATAGTAGTTATTATAATAACCAATCTCCATTTCGTATGAATACAAATACTAATGAAAAATCTAATACAAAAAATAAAAAATAATAAACTGGAAGTAATTTTTTTAATAATCATTGGA
>CAXBQJ010000114.1:0-4301 GCA_963977775.1 uncultured bacterium | reverse complement strand
CAGTTACAACACCAAAAAAATTATCGGTTAAATTTATTGTTGAAAAGTATCCAACAATTACTGACCCATACGGTACATTAACGTTAGAAATTACTGGTGGGACAACTGATTTACAACCATATTTGGTAACCTGGATGAATAGTAAGGGTATTATCTTAAATACGGATGACACACCATATAATGTATCAATGGTAAATCTAACAGCGGATACCTACACCATCAAAATCGAAGATGATCACGGTTGTTTCTTAACCAAATCATATAAATTGGTTAAAAAGAAAAAATAATATTTCGTTTAATTTAAATAAATCAAGTTTCATGATTAATTATCATCTTCTTTTTAACTATTTTGACAATTTCTGCTTTAGTTATTTTCATCGCAATTGGCTTTAATTATGAAAATATGCTCCTTGTGCAATCAAGTCTTTTAGGTGGGATAATTGCTGTTATTGCTGTAGTAATTTCAGGAATCGGTTGGTTTCCAAATTTTGTTTTATGGTCTTGGGCATTTCTTACCAATTCAATCGTTGTTCTTGGGGAAGGCTCCAATATTTCCTTGACTTCTGTAACAATTTCTGAATTACCAGCTTGGCCTTGGTTTGGTTTAATTCCAACTTCACTTCCAGCTTATTTTCAATACCTTTTTGCAATACCTATTTTTATTGGAATTTTAATGGCAATTACAACTAGAGATAAAAATTCTCTTGTTTGGATAGTTTCCGCATTTTTTTTAAGTTTAGTTACATCTTCACTTTTAGCTTTGTTTGCATATTTAAGTTCAGGTTCTTTAGGAAGTAATCTCTTGGCAAATTTTGGCGTTTCTGCAAAAGAAGTTTTTCAAAGAAGTATGACTTGGTTTTTAATAGGCGAGGCTTTCTTTATAATTCTTTCTCTTCTATGGAAAAGTGCTCGGGAGAGAAACAAAATTGTGAAAGAGAACCAGTCTTTAGAGCAAGAGTAAGAACGATGTGACTACCTGGTCTAACTCTTTTACCTTTTCGCTAGGCTCACTAAACGGTAGTTGAAGAAAAGAGTTTGGATGACTTTGCAAAAGATTAAAAGAGCATTAATTAGTGTTTCAAATAAGGATAATTTAGAAAATTTAGTTAAAGCTCTTCATCAAAATAAAGTTGAAATTGTTTCAACAGGAGAAACAGCAAAAAAGATCAGTTCATTCAATATTCCAGTAATAAAAGTTTCAGAAGTTACAAAGTCTGAAGAAATTTTAGATGGCAGAGTCAAAACACTGCATCCAGCAATTCATGCAGGGATATTGGCAGATCAAAGTAATTCAAGTCATCAAAATCAACTTAAAGAATTATCTATAAAACCTTTTGATTTAGTGGTAGTAAATCTTTATCCATTTTTAGATACCGTAACTTCGGGAGCAAGCTTTAACGAATGTATAGAACAAATTGATATTGGTGGAGTAGCATTAATTAGAGCGGCTGCAAAAAATTATTCAAATGTATCAGTTATAACTTCGCCAAATGAATACGAAAATTTAATTAAATTAATTTCCAATGGAATTTCTGAAGAACAAAGATTGCAATGGGCTTCTGATGCTTTTGCACACTGTGCAACTTATGACACATTAATTGCTCGTTGGATGTCGAGAAAAGTTACGAAAGAACAAGATGCTCCAAAATGGGTAGGAGCATCATTTAAAAGATCACAAGTACTTCGATATGGAGAAAATCCTCATCAAACTGCAGCTTTGTACACGGGAATTAGTTCCGAAAAAGGAATTGCTCAAGCAAAACAACTGGCCGGTAAAGAAATGTCTTATAACAACTACATTGATGCAGACAGTGCAAGAAATGCAGTTTATGACCATGTTGAACCATGTGCGGTGATAATTAAACATGCAAATCCATGTGGGATAGCAATAGCTAATGACTTGGCATCTGCATTTAAGAAAGCTTTAGAAACAGATCCTATTTCTGCTTTTGGCGGAGTAATTGGGACTAATCGAAAAATTGACAAGCAAACAGCTCAATTAATAAGTGAAGTTTTTACAGAAGTAGTAGTTGCACCTTCTTATGATGTAGATGCACTTGAAATATTAAAACAAAAACAAAACTTAAGAATTTTACAAATACCTGGTCCTCACATGGGACACAGAGTTGAATGGAGAACTATTTCTGGTGGTGTTTTAATGCAAACTGTTGATGATGTTGAAACAAAAGAAGATGATCCAAGTCAATGGAAACTTGTTTCAGGCGAAAAACCAAATCAAAATGTAATGGATGATTTAGAGTTTGCCTGGCGAAGTGTCCGAGCTCCAAAATCCAATGCGATTGTTTTAGCAAAAGATGGAGGAATGGTTGGAGTCGGTATGGGACAAGTTAATAGAGTAGATGCCGCAAAATTAGCAGTTTCTCGAGCCGGAAATAAAACTAAAAATTGCGTTGCCGCAAGTGATGCATATTTTCCATTTCCTGATGCGTTGCAAGTTTTAATTGATGCAGGTATTTCTGCAGTTGTTCATCCTGGTGGATCTAAAAATGATGAAGAAGTGATCGCAATTGCTAAAAAAGCTGGTTTGACCATGTATCTAACTGGAGTAAGACATTTTTCTCATTGAAAAAGCAAGTATTCCAATTTCAATAATTCTTGCATTTATAGCTGGAGTCGCAGCAACTTTACAAGCAAGTATTAGTGGTCAGTTAGCTCATGAATTAAATGATGGAATCATGGCTGCCTTGATTTCAAATATTGGTGGAACAATCATCATGTCCTTATTCTTATTCCAATCAGATGTTCGGAAAAAAGCGAAAAAACTTCTTGGACTAATTAAGAAAAAACAATTTGCTCTTTGGCAATTATTGGGTGGCGTGGCTGGTGCGGTTTATATATCTACTGCTTCAAGCACAGTTAGTGTAATTGGAACAGGATTATTTACAGTAGTTTTAGTCGCATCACAAAATGTCAGTGGCATATTAGTAGATAAATTTGGGTTTAGTTCTGGAAAAAGAAAAAAAATTACTTCAAAAAGATTATTCGCGATGCTTATTGGAACTTTTGCAGTAATTTTAACGGTTTCAGAATTCGAAGGTGAAATTTTATGGATTCCAATTATTGGTGTAGTTTTTGCAGGTTTAGCTGTGACTTTGCAATTTACTTTGAATGCAAGAGTGACAAAGTACTCAAATTCTCAAGTATCAGCTTTCATAAATTTTCCCATGTCAATGTTTGCAGTTACTTTGACTTTGATAGTTATGAATCTATTTGGTAAAAATTGGAATAATTGGCCAGATCAATGGTGGCTTTATAGCGCAGGTTTTCTTGGTGCAATTGTGGTTTATTTAGCTGCTGCAACAGTTAGAACTCTGGGCGTATTACTTTTTGGACTTGCCACTGTTGCTGGACAACTTGTTACCTCAATTATTTTGGATGTTTTAATGCCTAATGCAAACGTAAATGTGGGATTTGCCATGTTATTTGGTGCGGGTTTGATGCTCTTAGCTGTCTATTTAGCAAGTGATTTAAGGTAGCGTTAAATATATGGTTTCTACCAACTCGGCATCGAATCAAGATAATCGTAACCTTCGAGCAGTTGAAGTTAGTCTTGATGAAAATAAAGCTGGAAGATGGCAAAAATTATTTCGTAGACAATGGCCAACAATTCTTCCGTTGACGATAACTTTAATTGGAATAATTCTTGCTACTCAAATTAATTTTCGAATTGGCTTATTGACTTTTTCTTTTGGTGTGGCGATAGCAGCAGTGTTACGTGCATCACTTCCAAGGTTTTCATTAGGTTGGCTCTATGTAAGAACTAAATGGATTGATGTCTTGGTTTTAACTTTATTTTCAGTTTTCCTTTTAATTCTTTCTATAGATGTGCCCTCATAAGCTAGTTTTCTTAATACTTACTAGAATTAGAAAAGTAAAAATTGTTCATTTTGAAAGGTTTTGATTAATCTTGACCAGATTAGGCAAGGTAGCGGTTATCGGAGCAGGATTTTATGGCTCAACAACTGCAATGCGATTAGCCGAATATGACATTTTTGACTCAGTAGTTTTAACCGATGTTGTGGATGGCAAAGCTGAAGGCTTAGCACTTGATATGAATCAATCTAAACCAATTCAAAAATTTGAAACTCAAATAATTGGACAAACAACTAGTTTAGATGGAAAAGGTTACGAAGCAATAAAAGATTCAAAAATTGTTGTTATTACTGCAGGGCTTCCAAGAAAACCTGGCATGAGCAGAATGGATTTAATTGAAACAAATGCCAAAATTGTTAGACAAGTTTCGGAAAATATTGCTAAGCACGCACCTAATTCTGTGGTAA
>CAXBQJ010000113.1:0-4439 GCA_963977775.1 uncultured bacterium | reverse complement strand
CGAGAACTTGCAACAGGATTCAAAGCGAAATTCAATGACCCAGCCGATGAAAAATTACCGAGAGTTCCCAAATCAAAAAAATTGAAAACTAAGATTAATACGAAAAATGCCTCAAAAATTGCCTTAGTAAGAGTTGAAAATTATGATCCAAAATCAAATACTCCCCAATTCATAAAAAACAGATTAATTCAATCTGGCTATAGAGCAATTTCATTGCCCGTTGATTTAACCAATTATTTCATGATTCAAATGGGCCAACCATTGCATGCATTCGATGCGGACAAAATCCAAGGGTTAGTTTCGATTAGGCAAGCAAAAGTCAACGAAAAAATCGAAACTCTAGATCATGTGAAAAGAATTCTAGATTCTAAAGATTTAGTTATTGCTGATAGTAAAAAATCCTTATCAGTAGCTGGAATAATGGGAGGTTTTGAAAGCGAAATTTCCGAATCATCAAAAAACTTAGTCATCGAAAGTGCAATTTTTGATCGTGAAAGTATCAGCAGAACTGCGAGAAAATTGAAATTACAAAGTGAAGCTTCAAAGAGATTTGAACGAGGAACCGATTACGAAATCAATGAAATTGCAGCTATTAAAACAGCAGCATATCTTGCAAAATATGGGAATGGAAATATTGAAGGTTGTGCTGTAGTCAAGAAAAATATAGGAAAGAAGAGAATAAAGTTTGATTCTAGTGAAATTAAAAGATTAATAGGTTTGGAAATTGATAAAGGCACAGTTAAATTAATTCTAAATAATCTCGGCATAAAAACAAGAGTTAGTGGAAAATTGATTGACTGTTTGATTCCATCCTGGAGACATGATTTAACAAATTCTGCCGATTTAGTTGAAGAAATTATCCGTATATATGGCTACGACAAAATTAAGAGTGCTCTTCCAAATCCAATTTTATCAGCTACAGATGAAAAAGTATTATTCTCACAAAAAAGAGTTGGTATAAAATTAGCCGCTCTTAACATGCATGAAGTCCTGAACTATCCTTTTGTGTCTGAAAATGACTTTGTAAACCAGAAGGATTTTGATCAAGCTATTCAAATTGCTAATCCATTAAGTGAGGAAGAGTCGTTTTTACGAACATCACTTCTTCCTGGCTTATTGAAAGCCAATAAAAGGAATTTGTCTCGTGGTCAAGAAAACATTGTTATTTTTGAATTAGGTTCAATATTTTTGAAACCAAAAAATTTGAGACACAAAATATTGAAAATTGGGGTTAACAAACGACCATCAATAAAGGACCTGTCTTTGCTTGATGCACTTTTGCCTAATCAGCCAAAATATGTTTCCGGTATTTTTTGTGGAAAATCTAGTAATAATTTAAAAGAAATAGATTCATATACTTGGAGAGATTCAATTTGGGTTGTGATGGAAGTTCTAAATGAATTTGGAATCACTTATGATGTCAACAATGCTGTGGATGGCAATTTTCATCCAGGGCGATGCGCTATTTTTAAAAATAAGGAGACAATTTTCGGTTACGCTGGAGAAATACATCCAAAAATTGTAGAAAAATATGGTATCGATGACAAAGTTTTCGGATTTGAAATGAATCTAGACGTTCTAGGATCACATCAAGCAATTAAACTTGCACCTAAATTTTCAAATATGCCTGTTGTAAAAGAGGACTTTGCCTTTGTGGTGGATAAAAATATTAAGGCAGAGGATATTCGAAACACCATTAAATCTGTTAAGCCTGAAATTATTGAAACGGTGAAATTATTTGATGTTTATGAGGGGAAAAACTTGGGAGAGGGGAAGAAGTCTTTAGCTTTCAATATTCGCTATAGAGATGAAAATAAAACACTCTCAACTGATGAAATAAGTCAATTAAGAGCCAAGATCATTGAGCAGGTTGAGAGAAAGCATAGAGCTAACCTGCGTTCTTAACAATATGCGCATATGCGTATAATAGTGATATGCAAACCGTCGTTGTTGGAGCCTCAGGTTATTCGGGCGGACAGCTTTTAAAGCTGATTAAAAATCATCCGCACATGGAATTAAAAGCTGCGGTAGCCAATTCAAAGGCTGGATCTTTTATTCAAAACGAACACAAATTTTTAATCAATTATCAGGATGAAAGATTTAAGGCATTTGAAGAGGTTAAATTCAATGACGAAGATTTAGTTTTCTTAGCCTTGCCGCATGGCGAGTCGGCAAGGCTAGTTTCAAAAATCCCAAATGCATGCAAAATTATCGATCTTGGTGCAGATTTTCGACTAACAGATTCACAAACTTGGAAGAAATATTATGTAACTGATCATGCTGGAACTTGGACATATGGATTACCAGAATTAAAAGGGCAAAGAGAAAAAATAAGAAGTTCTCAAAGAATCGCAAATCCAGGTTGTTACGCAACTTTAATAACTCTATCGTTAGCTCCATTTCTTGAAGCAGAAATTATGGATCTAAAAATGATCACTATTACCGCTGCGAGTGGAACAACCGGAGCTGGAAAAAAAAGTAACGATAATTTATTAGCCAGTGAAATTATGGGCAATCTATCCACCTACAAATTAGGGGGAACCCATCAACATATTCCAGAAATTGAACAAACTTTAACATCTATCAAAAAAAGTGAAGTAAAGATTAATTTTAATCCGATGTTAGCCCCAATGCCTAGAGGTATTCTAGCTAATTCAAATTTTGTTCTGAATTCTTCAAAGAGTATTTCTCAACTCCAGGATATTTTTCGCAGTTATTACAAAAATGAACAATTTGTTAAATTATCAATTCTTGAAAATATTTCAACAATTCAGACCTTGGACAACAACTTATCAATATTTAAGTTGTTTTTAGATGAACGTACAAATGTTGTAACAATTTCAGCTACTCTTGATAACTTGATCAAAGGAGCAGCAGGACAAGCAATACAAAATGCAAATATCATAAATAATTGGCCAGAAGAAACAGGTCTTTTATGAGCGTTACTTATCCTAAAGGTTTTATGGCGGCTGGAATTTCTTGTGGCTTAAAAAAAGATAAAAAGGATTTAGCATTGGTGGTCAACACTGGAAATAGATATGATGCAAGTGCGGTTTTCACTTCAAATCAAATTAAAGCTGCGCCTGTTTTATGGACCCAAGAAGTTATTAAGCAAAAAAAATTAAAAGCAGTCTTGGTAAACAGTGGAGGCGCTAATGCCTGTACTGGTGCCAGAGGTTTTCAAGATACACACCAATCTGCTGAAATTTTGGCAAAGAAATTGAGTATAGGATCTGCACAAATTGGCATTTGCTCTACCGGTTTAATTGGAAAAAGATTAGATATTAAAAAGATTGAAAATGGAATAACAGAAGCCGTTACTAAATTATCTGAAACATCGGGAAGCGAGGCGGCTGAAGCAATATTAACAACTGATTCTCATGCAAAAGAAGTTAAAAATGATCATCAAAATTTCAAAATAGGCGCCATGATAAAAGGTGCTGGAATGCTTGCGCCAGATCTTGCAACCATGATTTGTGTTATTACAACTGATGCAGATATATCTAAAATAGATCATCAACAAGTTCTTAAATATTGTGTTTCAAAAACTCTAAATCGACTCGACTCGGATGGCTGCACATCAACTAATGACACTGTCATTCTTATGTCATCTGCTGCCTCGAATTATGAACCTTCAACAAAGGAGTTTGAATCTCAATTATTGATGGTCTTGGAAAAATTAAGCTAACACTCGCAAATGACGCGAAGGTAGAAGGCACTGAAAAACTCACAATTAATTTAGCCAACAAAAGCACTTCAATCAATATCAAAGATGGTATTGCTGGAACTGCAAGCAATGACTATTTGCAAGGTACCAGTGGAGATGATTGGATAGATGGGTTGGGTGGTAATGACACCATCAACGGCGCTGCTGGTAACGATACCCTGAGCGGAAGCGATGGCAATGACCAGATCACGGTGGGTGCGGGCAACCACATCCTGGTGGGTGATAACGCGCAGGTGGATTACGACAAGGTCACGTATACGGGCCGGGTGGTGAAGTATCAGACGACGGACACGGTGTCGGCCACGGGTGGAGTGGACGTGATCAACGTGACGGGGGACGGCAACAACACGGTGACGGTGAGCGCCGGCGTGTCGAGGCCGTAGAGCTTCAGGTCCTTGTCCGCCTCCTCGGCCACGAAGGTCTGCACCTGCGTGGCGGAGAGCGCGGCCAGCGCGCCGTCGATGGGGCGCTCCTTGAGAAAATCCTCCAGAGCAATACCTTCCGCCCAACTCCATCCAAGAAACGGTCCACCGCACAGCGCGGGGAGCAGCTTCGGATACTCTGTCTGCACTCCGCCAAAATCCGCTAACCCTTCCAGGTAGAGGCGTTCGCGTTCCACGCCATTCGCCAGATAGAGCCAATCCTTGACCATGCCAAGGAAGTGCTCCGTCAGTATCCATGATTCCCGCGCACTAGTTGATTGCTCGCCATA
>CAXBQJ010000112.1:0-4472 GCA_963977775.1 uncultured bacterium | reverse complement strand
TTTGGGATGCTGCCATATTTTCATTAATAAAAGAAAGTGGACAATTTTTATCTTTTGGTGAATTTAGTAATAAATTTGCCCAAGCAGCAAAAAATACACCTTTTCTAAAAGAAGTTGAAATAATTAAATCTGAACCAGGTGATGCACCTGATTACAAACCAAATTCAAAATTTGATGTTTATGCAACTGCTCATAATGAAACCAGCACAGGAGTTATGAAAGAAGTTAAAAGACCAAGTGGTGAAGCTTTGCATTTAATCGATGCAACATCTGCAGCTGGTGGTGCGATGGTTGATCCTAAAGAATTTGATGTTTATTATTTTGGACCACAGAAATCATTTGGGTCAGATGGTGGATTATTTGTGGCATTAATGAGTCCTGCAGCAATAAAAAGAATTGAAGAAATTAAAAAAACAAATAGATGGCAACCTCCATTTCTTGATTTAACAATTGCATTAGAAAATTCAAGATTGCAACAAACCTATAACACTCCAGCACTTGCAACTATTCATATGTTTGAAAATCAAGTTTCTTGGTTTAATGAAAATGGTGGTTTGAAATGGTCAAGTAATAAATCAAAAACTTCTTCAGATTTCCTTTACCATTGGGCAGAGTCAAGAGATTTTGCTAAACCATTTGTAGAGAAAAAACATTTAAGATCAAGTGTTGTTGCAACAATAGATTTTGTCGATTCGATTGATGCATTGCAAATTTCAGCAATTTTAAGAGCAAATGGAATTGTTGATACTGATTCATATAGAAAAATAGGAAAAAATCAAATAAGAATAGGAGTTTTTCCATCAGTTGAGTTAAGCGATGTTGAAGCTTTAACAAATTGTATTGACTTTATTGTTGAAAAACTTTAAATAAATGTCCGTTTTAAGTTAGTTTTGTCTTTAAAGGCATTGATTAAAGTTCATTACCAGTTAGAGTGAAGTAATGGTTTTCCTTGATAATGAAATTAAACAAAGAAGAATTTCATTTGGAAAATCAATGAAGAAATTAAGAAATATAGCTAAAATAAGTCAAGAAAAATTAGCAGATATTGCTGGATTAGACAGAAAAACTATTTCAAGAATTGAAAATGGTCACCTCTCTCCTTCGATGGATAATTTATGGGCCATAGCAGATGCGCTCAATCTTGAAGCACATGAATTGTTAGTACCGATGTCTAGAAACAAATCTAAATAAAAGTATTTATATAAACAGCAACAATTAACCCAAATAAAACTAAAAGAGTAATGACTCTTCTGGATTTTGTGTTCATATTTATTCAATATTACTTGATTTTTTGTGATAAGGCATAATTACTTCTTACTATGGGAATAAATCTTTCAAAACAAGATAAACAGGAAGTTTTTGGATCTTTTGATCCAGACAAATTTGAAGTTGAAACTAAAGAAAAGTATGGCAAAACTAATGCTTATAAACAATCGCAAGAAAGAACTAAAAATTACACAAAAGAAGACTGGACAAAAATATCGATTGAATCAGATTTTATTTTGCAGAGTTTCAAGAATTTAATGGAAAAAAATATAGATCCTGATTCAAAAGAAGCTAAAGAAGTTGCTGAAGCCCACAAACAACACATTACAAAATGGTTTTATACCTGTGACTATGAAATTCATTCAAATCTTGCTCAAATGTATATTTCGGATGAAAGATTTAAAGAAAACTACGACAAACATGCAAATGGTTTAGCACAATATGTTCATGATGCAATTCTTGCTAATTCGGTAGAGAATATATAAATGAGCGAATATCAAATAACTAGCTGGAAAGAAATCCCATCCATGATTACCGTGCGAGATGGTGACAAAGTCGTGAAGTCATCTCTTCCAATGAGATTTCAAGAAGCAATAGATGAACTTGCGATGAGACAAAACGAATCGGACTCTGATTCATATATGGCAGGTTGGAAAAGATCAGAATGGATTAAAGCCGATGGTGAACCGGCTATAATTGCAGAACAAGTTGTTGCTGGTATTGAGAAAGATTTCTCCGAGGCTCACCTCGCGGCATTACTTGATGAATTAGGCAAACCACAAAACTAATTTTGAAAGTAGAGAAATCATTATGACAAATATTTATGAACTTTTAGATCAAGGTAAAACATTAATAAGTGACGGTGCCATGGGCACGATGTTACAAAATGCTGGTTTAACTGATGGTGGTGCACCAGAACTTTGGAATGTTGAACATCCAGACAAAGTTGCAGAAATTTTAGATAATTATGCAAAAAACGGTGCAAACTTATTAACCACAAATACTTTTGGTGGAACTAAACCAAGATTACAAATGCATGCTTTAGAAGATCGAGTATATGAATTAAATAAAGCTGCAGCTGAACTTGCAAAAAAAGTAGCAAGCAAATATCCAGATTGTTTTGTGATGGGAGATATTGGCCCAAGTGGTGAATTAATGGAACCAATGGGAACTTTAACAATTGATCAAGCAAAAGATATTTTTGCTGAACAAATTAAAGGTTTAGTTGATGGTGGTGTTGATGCCATCTTGATTGAAACTATGAGTGATATTTCAGAAGTTGAAGCAGCAGTTAAAGCAAGTCAAGAAGTTGCACCAGGTTTACCTATTGTTGTTACTTTTTCCTTTGACACAAATTTAAGAACCATGATGGGAATTAAACCTGAAATGGCAGTAAAACAAATATCTGCATTAGGTGTGAGATTAATTGGTGCAAACTGTGGACGTGGCACCGATGAAATAAAAATAATTGCCCAAGAATTAGCAAATGCCAGACAACCTGGTACTTATTTAATAACCCAATCAAATGCTGGTTTACCTAAACTTGTGGGAGATGAATTTATTTACGATGGAACTCCTGAAGAAATGGCTAAATACGCAAAAGAAATGAAAGAAATTGGCATTAATGTAATTGGATCTTGTTGCGGTTCAACACCAGCTCACACTAAAGCAATTAGTGAAGCAGTTAAATAATTTACTAAATGGATAATGAAGATTATTTAGTAAATAGACCTGATCTAGGAGATCGTTCAGAAGTTCAAGCTGGTGAATTTTATCCAGTTGTTGGTGTAGGTCCTCATCCAAAACCTTGGCCAGAAGGTGAACAATACGATCCTCAATATTTAGAAAATGGGGATAAAAGAAATGTGCTTGATAAATATCGATACTGGTCTGTTGAAGCAATCGTTAAAGATTTAAATAAATCAAGACATCCCTTACATATTGCTATTGAAAATTGGCAACACGATTTAAATATTGGTTCAGTAGTTAGAACTGCAAATGCTTTTAATGTGGCAGGTGTTCACATAATCGGTAAACGCGATTGGAATAAACGTGGTGCGATGGTGACTGATAAATATTTACAACTTTTTCACCATGCCACTCCTAAGGAATTTAGTGATTGGGCTAAAAAAAATAATGTGCCAGTAATTGGTATCGACAATGTAGAAAATTGCGAACCTCTAGAAACAGCAAAATTACCAAGTCCTTGCGCATTTTTATTTGGACAAGAAGGTCCAGGATTATCTGATGAGGCTATTGCAATATGTGAAAAAATTTATGAAATTAAACAATATGGATCAACAAGATCTATGAATGCCTCAGCAGCTGGCGCTATAGCAATGTTTGCTTGGGGATTACAACATATTTCTTTAAAGTAAACCTTTTAGGTTAAAAAATATTTGATTTATTGGTTCAGCAAGTTAGAATATTCAAATTCCTGCTTAGGTCTCTGTCTTTTTGCATAACGACCCCGAAAGGAGTCGTTGCTTTATATAACCAAAAAACTTGAAATGTTTTAAAACTTAATATTAAATGTGGATAACTTCAGATGTGGAAAAGACTTTTAGGGCATATGATTTAGAAAACTTATGAAAACTAAACGTATTATTTTTCCTGATCAACTTGGAAATCATTTCATTAATGATCATGATGGCGAAATAATTATTTTAATTAGCAAAGAAGATATGTGGGCTCGAAAAATGCATCGAGCAAAAGCTCAATGGTGGTTAAGTGCTATTTGGCATAAAAAAGAAGAATTAGGAAAACGATGCCAGGTAGTAGAGGTTAATTCTGTAAAGGAATTTGTTAATAAATTTAAAGATCAAGCTTCAGTAATTGCACCTACCAGTTATCGAGCTAGAAAAGCATTTTTAAACAAAAATAATTTTATAAAACTTCCTTCCAGGGGTTTTGTTTTAAGTGAGAAAGATTTTACAAACTGGATCAATACCAGAAAAGATAAAAAACTTAAGTTAGAAGATTTCTATCGATTTCAAAGAGTGTTCCACTCAGTTTTAGTTGATGGAAAAGAAAACCCAATTGGTGGAGCATGGAATTTTGATCATGAAAATAGATTGCCCCCACCAAAAAATGTTAAAGTTCTTGATTTAGAAAAACCTTATTATCCTAAAGAAGATGAAATAGATGATTTTGCTCGAAAAGAAATAAAAAGATTAGAAAAAGAAGGCTTTGAATTTATTGGAACT
>CAXBQJ010000111.1:0-4566 GCA_963977775.1 uncultured bacterium | reverse complement strand
CAAGGCGTTAATCCATTAACTGCTTATAAATCTATATTTTCTGAAGCATGGTTTAATTTTGATGGATTATTGAGAACTTTTCAAAAAACAACACCATTAGTCTTATCAGGACTTGCAGTAACAGTTGCATTAAGAATTGGTTTATTTAATATAGGTGCGCAAGGTCAATTAATTTCTGCCTCACTTGCAGCAGCTTTAGCTGGAATTTACATTACAAATCTTCCCCCAGTTTTACACGTTTTTGTTGCGTTACTTTGTGGATCACTTGTTGGTGCTTTATGGGCAGCGATCGCTGGTTTATTGAAGGCATATCGAGGAGTGCATGAAGTAATTTCAACAATCATGTTAAACAGTATTGCTATTGGAATTCTGGATTATTTAGTAAGTAATCCATTTAAAGAGCCAGAACAATCTTTACAAAGAACTAAAAAAATTGTCGAAAGTGCAATGCTGCCTAATTTTGGATTTATTCCACTCGGCTTTATTTTGGCAATCATTGTGACTCTTTTAATTTCTTGGATGCTTAATAAGACAACAGCAGGATTTCGATTTAATACTGTGGGCAAAAATAAGTTTGCCGCAACTTACGCAGGTATAAATATGAAATTAATGGTAATCACAGGAATGCTTCTAAGTGGCGGGTTAGCAGGTTTAGGTGGTGCAATTGAAACTTTGGGTATTACTTACAGATTTGAACCTGCTTTTAATGCAGGTCTTGGTTTTGATGGAATTACTATTGCGCTTTTAGCAAGAGCAAATCCCCTTGCAACTATTCCAGCTGCAATTTTGATAGGTACTTTGCGTGCAGGTGCTGCATCTTTGCAATTTGAAACAGGAATAGAACCTGAAATCGTTGATGTTTTATTAGCAATTACTTTGTTGCTTGTTTCAGCCCCAATACTAGCAAAATTATTATTTAAAAATAAGGCTCAAAAGAATGCAAATGTCACGAGTGGATGGGGAAGTTGATGTTGGAATTTATTTCAAATAACAAAAAACCCATAGTTACTTTATTGTTGGTGACAGTGATTGCCTATGTTTTTTATTTTTTAGATGCAATTAAAACTACTTCAGTTTTGGTTTTTGGATGGGGCTATGCAGTACCTCTAGTTCTTGCTGCGATGGTGGGAATTATTGGAGAACGCACTGGAGTTGTAAATATTGGTATTGAGGGCCAAATGCTTATGGCAGCTTTTGCTTCATTCTTTGGCTCAGTTTTAGTGGGAAATATATTCATTGGAATGTTTATTGGAATTGCAACAGGTTTATTAATGGGTGCTTTTTTAGCGCTTATCGCAGTTAAATGGGAGATGGATCAAATTATTGCTGGAGTTGTCATAAACATTGTGGCTGCTGGATTAACATCATTTTTTTATGCGCAAGGAAAAACTTTGCCACAATTAATGCCAACAGTTTCTATTCCTCTTTTAAGTGATATTCCATTAATTGGTCCAGTATTTTTTAGAAATGGATTATTTGCTCTTTCAACTTTGTTTATAGTTATCGCTGTTTATTACGGATTATTTAAAACTAGATGGGGTTTAAGAAGTAGAGCCGTTGGAGAATACCCAAGTGCAGCCGATGCGGCAGGGATAAATGTGACAAGAATGAGAATGCTGAATGTAACATTTGCTGGCACGTTAGCAGGTTGTGCCGGAGCATTTCTTGCCTTAGAAGCTGCGGGAACTTTTGCGCGCGGATTAACTGCAGGCAGAGGATTTTTAGCTTTAGCCATCATGATTTTTGGAGCATGGAATCCATTAGGTGCACTTGCTGCAGCCCTATTTTTTGGATTATCAACAGCAATTGCAAGTCAGTTACAAGCTGATGAAGTGATAAATATTCCGCAACAATTTGTCAATCTTTTGCCATTTGTTATGACATTAATCGTTTTAGCAATTGCAGTAGGAAGAGTTAGACCACCTGCTGCTGCCGGCCAGCCTTACACCAAGGAGGGTTAATAAATTTTGAGTCAGAGTTTACTTGAGGCAAAGAATTTAGTTAAAAAATTTCCAGGAGTTCTAGCAAATGACAATGTTTCTTTAACTTTAAATAAAGGTGAAATAGTTGCATTATTAGGCGAGAATGGTGCTGGTAAATCAACTTTAGTGAAAATGATTTATGGACTTTACTCCGCTGATGAAGGCGAACTTTTAATTAAAGGTGAAAAAGTTAATATGAAATCACCTGCAGATGCCATTGCTCGCGGAATTGGTATGGTTCATCAGCATTTTCAACTCGTACCAGTAATGACTGTTGCAGAAAATATTGCTTTAGGTGCAGAAAAAACTAGGGGCATAAATTTTGATCTTGAAGCTGCAGAAAAAGAAGTAGCTGAGTTAGCAAAAACTTATGGTCTAGAAGTTGATCCAACTGCTCGTATAGAAGATTTACCGGTAGGTATGCAGCAAAGAGTTGAAATTTTAAAAATGCTTTATCGAAAAGCAGATATTTTGATTATGGATGAACCTACAGCAGTACTAACTCCCCAAGAAACAGACGAATTATTAAAAGTTATGAAAAGTTTTGCGCAAAAAGGTGTTGGAGTTATTTTTATCACGCACAAACTGCGAGAAGTGTTAGCTATAGCAGATCGAGTTGTGGTTTTAAGAAATGGAAAAGTTGTTGGAACTACTGAACCTAAAAATACAAACCAAGAAGGATTAGCCACCATGATGGTTGGGCGAAGCGTGGTTCTAGATGTTAAGAAAGGTCCAGCAAACCCTAAAGATTTAGTATTGAAAGTTTCAAATTTAAATGTAACTGATGACAGAAAACTTCCAGCGGTAAAAGATTTATCCTTAGAGGTTAGGGCTGGTGAAATTGTTGGAATTGCGGGTGTAGAAGGAAATGGTCAAAGAGAATTAGTTCAAGCAATTACAGGATTAAGAAAAATAGATTCTGGAAAAGTTGAAATTACAAATGTTGATGCCACTGATTTAAGTCCTCATAAAATACATGAATTGGGTGTAGCGCATGTCCCCGAAGATAGAGAAAAAGATGGATTAGTTGCCGGATATTCGATTGCAGATAATTCAGTTTTAAATAGATTTGATGAAAAAGAATTTGCAAGAGTTGGAGTAAGACAATTTGCCACGATAAGAAATCTTGCTCAAAAATTAGTTGATAAATTTGATGTTAGAACTCCCTCAATCGATACTACTGCTGGATCTTTGTCAGGTGGAAATAAACAAAAACTGGTTATTGCTAGAGAATTAATTTGGGGACCAAAATTATTAATTGCTGCTCAACCTACACGTGGTGTTGATGTTGGGTCGATTGAATTTATTCATAATCAAATTGTTGCTGCAAGGGATCAAGGATCTGCAGTTTTACTTGTTTCTGCAGAGCTTGATGAAGTTTTAGGTTTGGCAGATAAAGTTGCGGTTATGTATGCTGGAAAAATTGTGAAAATTCTTGATGCAAAAGATGCGGAAAGAAATAAAGTAGGAAGATTGATGGCCGGCGGAGACGCCTAATAAATGAGTGAAAAACTAAGTTTTGAAGTTATAAAAAAATTACCAAAAGTTTTATTGCATGATCATCTTGATGGCGGAGTAAGGCCTTCTACTGTGGCAGAACTTGCTAAAGAAAATAATTATTTAAATCTACCTACTTCAGATCCAAATGAATTAGCAAAATGGTTTAGGAAAAGTTGTGATTCGGGATCTTTAGAAAAATATTTAGAAACTTTTGTACACACTGTTGGGGTAATGCAAACTAAAAACAGTCTTGCCAGAGTTGCATTTGAAGCTTGCGAGGATTTAGCAAACGATGGTGTGGTTTATGCAGAAATTAGATTTGCCCCAGAATTACATCAAAATACTGGATTAACACTTGATGAAATTGTCCAAGCTGTACTAGATGGTTTTGTTGAGGGTGAAAAAAAGATGAAGCAAATCGGGAAACCAATAATTGTCAGAGCTTTATTAACGGCTATGCGCACAGCAGCACGATCTAGTGAAATAGCTGAATTAGCAATTAAATGGCGCGATAAAGGTGTAGTTGGTTTTGATATTGCCGGCAAAGAAGCAGGATTTCCTCCAACCAGACATCTAGATGCATTCGATGCCGTAAGAAGAGCAAACTTTCATATGACAATTCATGCAGGAGAAGCATTTGGTTTGCCTTCAATTTGGGAAGCAGTACAAATTTGTGGCACAGATCGTTTAGGCCATGGAGTAAATATTGTGCAAGATTTAAGTTTTAAAACAGATGGAGAAATAAAATTAGGTGAATTATCTGCTTATGTGAGAGACAAAAGAGTTCCACTCGAACTTTGTCCATCCTCAAATATTCAAACTGGAGCTGCAAAAAGTTTCAAAGAACACCCAATAGGAGTTCTAACAAAATTAGGATTTAGAGCAACTGTAAATACAGATAATCGCTTAATGTCTGATACATCAATGTCAAAAGAGATGAGCCTTTTGGTAAATGAGCTTGGATTTAGCTTAAAACAATTGCAATGGCTAAGTGTGAACGCCATGAAGAGCGCTTTTATTCCATTTGATCAAAGATTAAAACTTATTAATGAAACTATAAAACCAAATTATGCGAAAATAGCCA
>CAXBQJ010000110.1:0-4581 GCA_963977775.1 uncultured bacterium | reverse complement strand
TAAGAAATGAAACTCCTCCAGCACAAAGACTTCCTTGGACAAAGGAGAGACCTTGAGAAAAGTAGCAGTGATGGGTGGTGGAGCTTGGGCAACTGCGTGTGCACAAGTTTTAGCAGATGCTGGAAATGATGTGTGGCTTTGGGCAAGAGACCTCAAAGTTGTTGATGACATTAATTCAAATCACCATAATTCTAAATTTCATCCCAATGTAAAACTTTCTTCCAGAATTAAAGCAAGTTCAGACGCAAAGGAAGTTCTAGAAGATAAAGAACTAGTTTTCTTTGCTTTACCAGCCCAAACCTTAAGACAAAATCTTGAATCTTGGAAAAATTTAGTTTCACCAACTGCTGTATTTGTATCTTTGATTAAGGGTATTGAAAATTCATCCAAAATGAGAATAACTGAAGTTATGATGGATG
The DNA here is from genome assembly GCA_963977775.1 of uncultured bacterium. GTDB lineage: Bacteria > Actinomycetota > Actinomycetes > S36-B12 > UBA5976 > ATZT02. The sequence goes on along the minus strand of CAXBQJ010000110.1, from coordinate 4,162 downwards.
TTTTTGGATGTTCAGAAAACAGAGTGGCAGCAATTTCAGGACCAAATTTGGCAGGAGAAATAATTCATCGCCAACCAACTGCATCAACAGTTGCTTGTGCAGATGAAGATGTTGCAGCAGATGTAGCAAATGCTTTGGCAACAAATTATTTTAGAGTTTTTTGGACAACTGATGTGATAGGTACAGAGCTTGCAGGTGCAATAAAAAATGTTGTTGCAATTGCAAATGGAATTGCGGTAGGACTTGGTTTGGGTGAGAATACTCAATCAGCTTTAATAACTAGAGGTTTGGCAGAAATGACTAGATTAGGTGTTGCACTTGGCGCTAAAACAGAAACTTTCCTTGGCTTAGCAGGAATTGGAGATTTAATTGCGACAAGTCAATCTCCACTTTCAAGAAATCGAACTTTTGGTGAAGCATTGGGTCATGGTGCAACAATTGAACAAGCTCAAGATAAAGCTCATGGAACTGTGGAAGGATCAAAAAGTTTGCCACCACTTTTAGCAATTGCTGCAAAATTTAATTTAGATATGCCTATTGCAGCACAAGTTTTAAGAGTTATAAGAGATGGCGACGATGCTCATGATGTTATGGCTGCGCTGTTGGATCAACCCATAACAGCCGAGCACGAATAGTATTAATTAAATGTCAAAAATAAGAGTTGCTGTTTTATTTGGAGGAAGATCCTCTGAACACGAAATATCTTGTATTTCCGCAAATTCCATAATCAATGTAATTGATAGAAATAAATATGAAGTAATTCCAATTGGATTAACTAAAGAAAATGATTGGGTATTTTTTGAAGACTGTAAACCATTTCTTAAATTAACCAAACAAGATTTACCTATTGTTACTAAAGATGGTATTCAAGACAATAAAGTAGTAAAAGTTTCTCAATACCCACCAGAAGAACTTGTTTCTCTGGATGTAATTTTTCCAGTTTTGCATGGCCCATATGGGGAAGATGGCACAATTCAAGGACTTATCGATATGCACGCTATTGCATTTGTTGGTGCAGGAGTTTTAGCAAGTGCAATAGGAATGGATAAAACAACTACAAAATCACTTTTAAGAATAACTGAATTTCCTGTTGGAGATTTTGTATCAATTCTTGATGCGCATTGGAAAAATAATAAACAAGAAAAACTTGATGAAATAAAACAAATGGGCTTTCCAGTGTTTGTTAAGCCAGCACGGGCAGGAAGCTCGGTTGGAATATCTAAAATCAAAGAATTTGAAACTGTGGAAAAAGCTATTGAAGAGGCAAGAAAATTTGATAAACGAGTAATTGTTGAAAAAAGCATTGAGGGTGCTAGAGAAATTGAGTGCTCTGTAATAAGTGGGGAAGGGAAAAAACCTGCCCGTGCAAGTTTACCTGCCGAAATTATCGTAAAAAAAGGTCATGAGTTTTATGATTTTGAAGCAAAATATTTAGATGATTCAGCAGACTTAATAGTGCCTGCAAAATTAGATAAAAAATTATTAGATCAAGTTCAAATGCTTGCAACTAGAGTATTTGATTTATTGAATTGTGAAGGCTTAGCAAGAGTTGATTTTTTCATAACTAAAGATGATGAAGTTTTAGTAAATGAAATAAATACGATGCCAGGTTTTACTTCAATTTCGATGTTTCCTCGTATGTGGGAAGCTACCGGATTAAAATATGAAGAATTGATTGATTATTTAATCCAAGAGGCACTAGATCGACCACTTGGTCTTCATTAAAATTTATAAATTAACAATAGGACAAGTAAGAGTTCGCGTGATGCCTTTAACAGTTTGAACTTTTGTTAAAACTACTTTTGCTAATTGATCCATATCATTTGCTTCTGCTCTAACTATTACGTCATATGGCCCTGTGACATGTTCAGCATTCATCACACCCGAAATGTCATTAATAGCCTTTGCAACCTCATTTGATTTACCAACATCGGTTTGCACAAGAATGTAGGCTTGTACGCTCATAAGTTCAACTTTCTCTAGCTTGGATAAGCATTTAACCTACATTTAAGTTAGATAATTGAAAAGGGGTGATCAGTAATGGGTGAAGAAACAATCTCTGATGTTGGAGAATTTGGCTTTGTTGAATTATTAAAATCTCGTCTTGCCCCTGCATCACAAGTCATTTTAGGTTTAGGTGACGATGCCGCAATTGTCTCGTTAGATAATCCTGCAGTTGTTGCTTCAACTGACATGTTGGTTGAAGGTAATCATTTCAAACTTGAATGGTCAAGTGCAAAAGATATTGGGCATAGAGCAGCAGCAGCAAATTTAGCGGACATAATTGCAACTGGCGCAACTCCAACTGCGTTGCTAATTGGTTTAGCTGTGCCAGCTAAAACAAAAATTGATTGGTTGTTAGAACTTGTAGATGGAATTTGTGAAGAAGCAGCACTACTAAATGCTGCAGTTGTTGGTGGAGACACAACAAAATCAGATAAATTAATTATTTCAATTACAGCTTTGGGAAATATAAATGAAGCAGGTTTGTCGCAAGCACCTTTAAAAAGAAGTGGGGCGCAACCTGGAAATTTAGTAATTTTGGCAGGACGTCTTGGTTGGGCTGAAGCAGGACTTAATGCTTTAAGAAAAGGCTTTAAATCACCAAAAGTTGTTTGCGATGCACATCGACGACCTAAAGTTTCATACTTTGCAGGAAGCATTGCAAAAGATTTTGTGTCATCAATGATTGATGTTTCAGATGGATTAGTTCAAGATCTTGGTCATATTGCTAAAGCCTCGAATGTTCATATTGATATTAAAACCACTGCGCTTTTACCTGAACAAGAAATATTAGATGTTGCAGCAGCTCTAAATGTTGATCCCATGATTTGGGTTATGACTGGTGGCGATGACCATGCTTTTGTTGCCACTCTTCCAAGATCAAGACAAATTCCAGATGGATTTAAAGTAATTGGGGAAGTCTTTGAAGGGGAAGCAAAAGTGACAATTGATGGAAAACATTTTCTTGGCCCAAAAGGCCATGATCATTTTAAATATTAATTAACGAGTAACTTTTCCTGCACGAAGACAAGATGTACAAACATTAACGTGTTTTGGAGTTCCTTTAATTACTGCTTTTACTCTTTGAATATTTGGATTGAAACGTCTTTTAGTTTTAATGTTTGAGTGAGAAACTTGATGACCAAATCCTGGGCCTTTGCCACAGATATCGCATTTAGCAGCCATTAATTTTTCACTCCTTATAAATTTTGATTTTGTTAAAAATTTATTTCTACTTTTGACCTTCCCAAAAAGCCTACCTAAGGCATTGAATACACCTAGAATCCACCCACTGACTCTAGGCTGGAGTTAACAATGGTCTCGCTAAAAACCTCGCTGGTTGATGTCATGGGTGGCAAATCAGCAAAACTTTTATCCACTGCATTTGGTTATGAAACAGTGGAAGATTTAATGCGCCATTATCCAAGACGCTATGCAAAACGCGGTGAATTAACAGATTTGAAGTCTTTAAAAATAGGTGAGCACGCAACAGTTTTAGCTGAAATAGCAAGTGTGAAAGAAGCGCCCATGAAAGGCAGAAGAACAACTCGTTTAGAAGTTGTTGTGACAGATGGCAGAAGAACAATTGATTTAGCTTTTTTTGCAATGTCTAGCATGCACAAGAAAAGATTAACTCCAGGAATTCAAGGATTATTTGCAGGAAAAGTTCAAGAATATAGAGGTAGAAAACAACTAATACACCCTGAATATGTTCTAACTGCTCAGCAAGGTGAGGAAACAGATCCAGATGTAATTGAGATGTTTGCCAAAGCATTAATTCCGGTATACCCAGCAAGTGCCAATGTGCCAAGTTGGCGTACAGCAAAAGCAATCAAATTTGTTTTAAGTCAATTAGAAATAAAAGATGATGACGATGTTGTACCTCAAGAAATGCAAGAAGATCTTAATCTAATTTCGTTTAAAAATGCAATTACTTGGATACATGAACCAGAAAATATGGATCAAGTATCAAAATCGTTAGAGAGATTAAAATTTGATGAGGCATTTATTTTGCAAACTGTTTTGATGCAAAGAAGAGCTAAAGATTCTTTACTTCCTGCAACTCCAAGAGGAGCAAAAAAAGATGGAATACTCTCCATTTTTGATAAGAATTTACCTTTTGAATTAACTAATGGACAAAAAGAAATTGGGGAGCTTT
>CAXBQJ010000109.1:0-4613 GCA_963977775.1 uncultured bacterium | reverse complement strand
TCCATTTGCAATTGTTGAAAGTCTCGTAACATTTACACCTAAAAGTTCTGAGAAAGTTTCCAACTCTGCTTCACAAAATTCATTATGTGTTTCTGCAACGTGTGCTATTGGACAATTGTGTTGGCAAAGTTGAATAGTGTGAGTAGGACCAGCGCCTTTATCAAAGGTTGCTGCAAATCCTTCTTTAGATAAAACATTAGTTAGAGCTTCAACTTTTTTCTCAATTGTTTTATGCTTTTCTATTTGCTTAGAATAGTTTTCGTAAACAATTTTTGCTCTATTTTTGGCAAATTCTCTTACTCCATCTTTACCTTTAATTTGATAAATAAAATCAACTGCATCTTGGGCAAGATTTTGATATTGATTTTCAAAAAAATCTCTACCTTGCGAAGTTAGGGCATAAACTTTCGCAGGTCTTCCTCTTCCTTTAGGTTTTGCTGGACCAAATGGTGCTACTTCATGTGATTCAATTAATCCTTTGTCTGACATGTCATCTAAATGTTTTCTAACCGCAACAGCACTTATGCCTAAAGAATCAGCTAAATCACTAGCTGAAATTGGACCCAGTTTTAGTAGTTCTCGAGCCAATCGATCTCTGCCCACGGTCTTGAATTCCATAACCCTAGTGTTGCCTATTTCACGTGTTGTTGCAACTTTTGGGTAGACCTAGACTCGAAAGTGAACATGAAAAATCAAAATTTCAGCAAAAGAGCAAAATTTGTAGCTCTTATAAATTTGATAACTCAATCAGGAATCATTGTTACAGGAGCAATAGTTCGACTAACTGGTTCAGGTTTAGGTTGTCCCACCTGGCCAAATTGTGCACCCGGATCTTTAGTTCCGGTGGCAAGTCAGGTTGAAGGTTTTCATAAATTTATTGAATTTGGAAATCGATTACTAACATTTGTGGTTTTAATTGCAGCTCTTGCTACATTTATTGTTTCACTTTATACAAAAAATAAGAAAATTATTATTGTTTCATCTTTACCGACTCTTGGCACAATTCTACAAGCAATTTTAGGTGGAATCACTGTTCTAACTGGACTAAACCCTATTACAGTAATGTTACATTTTTTGCTTTCAATAATTTTAATTTCTATTTCGATTTTAATCTATTTCTTTTGGAGTAAACAAGCTAAATACCCAGTTGGACAGATTTTTAAGAACTATATTTCATTTTTAACTATTATTGGTTTTTTGGTAATTATTCTGGGTACCATAACTACAGGTTCAGGTCCGCATTCTGGAGACGAAATTGCTTCTCGTTTTGACATTGATACTAGATTGATGGCTTGGATTCATGCTGATACTGTTCTTCTATTTTTAGGTCTAGTTATTGGACTATTTCTAGCTGCATGGACAAATAATAAATTATATTTTCTGAAAAATAATGTGACAGTTTTGCTTGCTATTTGTATTCTGCAAGGTCTTATTGGATATAGTCAATGGTTTCTAAAACTTCCTTGGCTGCTAGTAGCTTTTCATGTTTTAGGTGCAGTATTAACTTGGAATGCGCTGATGTTTATTTTTGTTAAATCAGTTTATTCTTTGCAAAAGAGCTCTAAATAGTTTATGTGCTGAATCTGGTTTATATTGCATAAAAAGCCAAGGTTCTGTTAACTCTAATTCCATCAACACCAAACGATTATCATCTCTTACAACATCGATTCTTGCGTAAAGTAATTCATCCCAGAAAGGAAGAGCATTTTTTACTTGCTCAAATATTTTTTCAATTTCAGAATCAATTTCAGCTTGACCCGCAGCATCTCCATGTCCACCTTTTGTTAAAGCTGGAACTTTTCTTGCCACATGACTTAATTCCCCATCGATAACCACGATTGCTTTTTCACCTTCAGAATCAACTGAATCAATATATGGCTGAACCATTATTTCTCGTCTATTTTCCAAAATTTTATAAGCAAGTTTTATTGCTTCATCATTAGTTGATGCTTTACCAGCCAATCTTGCGCCAGCTCCAATGGATGGTTTAAGAGCAATATTTTGTGATAACGAAAAAGCCCACTGGATTTGCTTTTCCGCCTCAGTAATATTGCTACAAAATTTTGTTGGAATAATTGGAACATTTCGTTTTTCAAGTTCTTTTAAATAAATTTTGTCAGTATTCCAAGCAACAATCTCACTTGGATTAAAAAGTCTAGTTTTGTTTTGAGTTTCTTTTGCCCAATTAACAAATTTTTCGCGGAGAGGAACATAATCCCATGTTGATCTGATAAGTGCTGCATCAAAGGAAAACCAGTCAACAGAATTATCTTGCCAATTAACTAGATGAAGATCTATTTCTAAATCTTTACAAGCCGTGATTGCAAATGGGATGTCCAAGTCTGGATCTGGATCATTAGGGTCATCAAATCCAGTGACATAAGCAATTTTCATTTAATTAAGGAGTGGATCGATACCAATAAGTAAAAATAGTAGCGCCAAATAAGTAATTGAATAATTAAAAAGCTTCATAGGTAGCAAATCACTTGATCCATTCTTAGCTCTATTTCGAAGGGCATAAGCTTCTCTAATAAATAATGCATTCAAAATCGAAGCACCTATCCAATAAAAAAAAGTTAAATTAATGGTAAATGGCAGTACAAAAGTGGTGGCAGCCATAACTACTGAATAATTCAATATTTGGGAAGTAACTTTGTTTTTATCTGCCACAACTGGAAGCATGGGAATACCTGCATTTTGATAATCATCCTTAAATTGCATGGAAAGTGGCCAGTAGTGAGGTGGAGTCCACCAAAAAACGATTAAAAATAAAACTATGGGTGCAAGTGAAATTGAATTAGTTACAGCAGCCCAACCAATTAACACAGGAAAACATCCCGCTGCTCCGCCCCAAACTATGTTAGAGGAAGTTCGTCTTTTCAATAAAAGTGTATAAATGCAAACATAAAAAACTATTGCACCAGCTGCAAGTAAAGCTGAAAGTAGATTTACTTGAGTTTCAAGCCAAATAACTGACAACAAGGACAAAGAAATTCCAAGTGCTACAGCACCCCTTGTTGAAACCATTCCGGTAACAAGTGGTCGATGTGCTGTTCTATCCATTAGCGAGTCAATATCTTTATCTACTACGTTATTTAAAGCATTAGCTCCTCCAGCAGCTAAAGCTCCACCGATTAAAGTTGCGGCAACAAGTCTCCAATTTGGCCAACCATTCGAAGCCAAAAACATAGTTGGAACAGTTGTGACAAGTAACAACTCAATAATTCTTGGTTTAGTTAAAGCCAAATAATTTTTAAAAGTTTCGAAAATTGAAACTTTATCTAAATTAACAGTTTGAGCAATTCCTTTTTCTGATTCCATATGTATATAAGGTTATCGGCCATGCAATAAGAGCGAGTTTCTTGGATGATGTGAGACGTGACTCATTAGGCTAGGTTTAGGAAAAGATGCATCTTGTGAGAAAGTGAAAGAAAATTGACCTGGACAGACCTTGACGACAAATCTGTAAATGTTGCTCGGCTATTAGCTTTGGATGCAGTAGAAACTGCTGGTCATGGACACCCTGGCACAGCAATGGCTCTTGCACCTGTTTCACATTTGCTATTTCAAAAATTCATGAATCACTCACCAAATAATCCTGATTGGTTTGCGCGTGATCGATTTATATTGTCTTGTGGACACGCAAGTATGTTGCTTTATTCACAATTATTTTTAAATGGTTATGGTTTAGAAATTGAAGATTTAAAGAATTTTAGAAAATATAAAAGCCTTACCCCTGGTCATCCTGAATTTCAACACACAAAAGGTGTTGAAATGACAACTGGTCCATTAGGACAAGGTTTAGCTTCTGCTGTTGGATTATCAATTGCCTCAAGATATTGGCGAAATTATTTTGATTCTGAATCTAAAAAAGGCGAGAGTATTTTTGATAATTTTATTTATGTTGTTGCTAGTGATGGAGATTTACAAGAGGGTGTGACTTCAGAAGCTTCAAGTATTGCAGGTCATCTTGGTTTATCGAACTTAATTGTTATTTATGATGCAAACCAAATAAGTATCGATGGTGATACTGCATTAACTTTTACTGAAGATTCAGTTAAAAGATATGAATCATATGGATGGCATACCCAAACTGTTAATTTAACCGCATCAGGAAACATAGACATAAAATCGCTAATCACAGCAATTGAAAATGCTCAGCAATCAGATAAACCAAGTTTTATTAAACTTAATACTGTAATCGCTTGGCCTGCACCTAATGCCCAAAATACAGCTGCATCTCATGGTGCTCCCCTCGGCGCAGAAGAAGTCAAATTAACTAAAAAAGCTCTTGGTTTTGATCCTGAACAAAGTTTCTTTGTCCCAGATGATGTTTTAAATTACACCAGAAATCAAATAAATATTGGAAAACAAAAATTTGATTCTTGGAATGAAAAATTCCAAAATTGGTCAAAAAATAATTCTGACCCATTCTCGTTTTCCAAATATTATAAATTTTAATCTAATAAACAATATGTGGAAACTATTGTTTATTTTTATTTTATTATTGATACTTCTTATGATATTTCCGGACAATAAAAACACCATAGAAGAATCATTCACAACCCCAATCGCTTTAAATATTCCATCCGGAACGAGCCAAGACGGTAAGC
>CAXBQJ010000108.1:0-4628 GCA_963977775.1 uncultured bacterium | reverse complement strand
TGGGCATGGCGCCTTGGCAGAAAGAGCATTAGTTCCAGTTTTGCCAAGCAGAACAGAATTTCCTTATGCCATAAGACAAGTTTCAGAAGCTATTTCTTCAAATGGTTCAACATCTATGGCTTCAGTTTGTGCATCAACTATGTCGATGCTTAATGCCGGAGTTCCATTAAAAGCAATGGTTGGTGGAATTGCAATGGGTTTAATCTCTGGTGAAGTTAATGGCAAACAAGAATATGTTGCTTTAACAGATATTTTAGGTGCAGAAGATGCATTAGGAGATATGGATTTCAAAGTTGCAGGAACCAGTGAATTTATCACTGCTTTACAACTTGATACCAAACTTGATGGCATTCCAGCAAATGTATTGGCACAAGCATTAAAACAAGCAAAAGATGCTAGAGAAACTATTTTGAAGGTTATGCAAGATGCAATTAGTTCTCCAGGTCAAATGAGTCAATATGCACCAAGAATTATTTCTGTGAAAGTTCCAGTTGACATGATTGGAGCAATCATTGGTCCAAAAGGAAAAATGATTAATGAAATTCAAGAAAAATCTGGTGCCCAAATCTCAATTGAGGATGACGGAACTGTATTTATTGGTGCTACAGATGGTGGAGCAGCTGATAAGGCAAAAGCTTTAATTGATGCAATAGCAAATCCACATGTTCCAACTGTTGGTGAAAAATATGAGGGCAAAGTTGTGAAGACAGCTGCATTTGGAGCTTTCGTAAATCTATACCCAGGAAAAGATGGACTTCTACACATTTCTCAACTCAAGAAGATGTCTGGTGGAAAACGTGTTGAAAAAGTTGAAGACGTTCTAAATGTAGGAGATGTTGTTCAGGTTGAAATTAATGAAATTGATCCTAAAGGAAAACTTTCATTAGTTCCTGTAATTGATGAAGCTCAATCTTCATAAAAAAAGAAAAATGACTGAAAGTCTAATCACTACTACTTTAGAAGATTCTGGAAAAGGCGGAGTAGTTAAAAAAACTACTTTGCCTTCTGGATTAAAAATTATTACTGAATCAATACCAACTGTGAGAAGTGCCGCAGTTGGATATTGGGTTGCTACAGGCTCAAGAGATGAAGAGATTCCTGAAGCAGGTGCCGCTCATTTTTTAGAACATTTACTTTTTAAGGGAACACCTTCAAGAACTGCTATGCAAATTTCTTCCTCGATTGAGGCAATTGGAGGAGACATGAATGCTTTTACTACCCAAGAGTACACATGTTTTCACGCCAAAGTTTTAGATCGTGATGTTAATTTAGTTATTGAAACTCTTTCTGACATGCTCACTTCTTCAAATGTAACTAATGAAGATGTTGATCAAGAAAGAAATGTAGTACTTGAAGAAATTTCCATGCATGAAGATGAACCAAATGAATTAGCTTATGACAATTGGTCTCAAAATCTATTGGGCGATCAGCCAATTGGCAGACCAATAATTGGAACTAGACAATCTATTTCAGATATGACCAGAGAACAAGTATATGGATTTTATAAAAAATTTTATTCTCCCGAAAGAACCGTTATTTCAATTGCAGGAAATATTAGCCACGAAGAAGTTGTACAAAAAATTATTGCAAGTTTGAAGAATACTGATTGGGATAAAACCAATCAAAAACCTTTGCCTGCAAGATCATCTGAAAAACTTTCTAGTAAAGGAAGCGGTTCAATTGTTGTCACTAAAGATACAGAGCAGGCTCACTTAGTTTGGGGAGTTCCAGCAATCGATCGACATGATGAAAGAAGGTACACACTCGCAGTTTTAAGTGCAGCTTTAGGCGGAGGAATGTCTTCAAGATTGTTTCAAGAAATTAGAGAAAAAAGAGGTTTGGTTTACACAGTTTACTCTTTTGCCCATCACTACACAGGTATCGGAGTTTATGGAATTTATGCAGGAACAACAAAAGACAAAGTAAATGAAGTGGTAAAAATAATTAAAGAAGAATTAAGTGATGTTGCCAAAAATGGATTAAAAGAAGAAGAATTAATCAGAGGAAAAGGTGCTTTAAGAGGTGGTTTGGTTCTTGGTTTAGAGGAAACTAATTCTCGAATGACTCGGATTGCAAAAGGTGAATTACTTTACGATGAATATATTTCAATCGACGATGCGATAAATAAGATTGATTCAGTAAGTGCAGAAGATATTAAATCTCTTGCAGCAGAGATTTTTAATCAAAATGGATTACTTTGTGTAGTAGGTAGCTTTGAAAATCCAGACCAATTTAAACATCTTGTAGTCTAGGTTTATGACAATCAAAGTTGCCGTGCTTGGTTCAAAAGGCAAAATGGGATCAGAAGTTATAAAAGCAGTTAAAGCAACTTCTGATTTGGAACTTGTTGCAAGTATTGACCAAGATGATGATTTTAATATTATAAAAAATTCGGGTGCAGATGTTGCTGTTGACTTTACAACACCTGATTCAGTTATGAAAAATATTGAAAATTTAATTAATGCAAACATATCGCCAATTATTGGGACTACTGGGTTTGATGATGAAAAAATTGAAAAAGTTAGAACTTTAAGTGAAAAAAATAATAAATTATCAGTGCGAATTGTTCCTAATTTTTCGGTAGGAGCTATTTTGATGATGAGATTTGCGAAAATGGCAGCTAAATTTTATGAGTCAGTTGAAATAATTGAATACCATCATGCTCAAAAAGTTGATGCCCCAAGTGGAACAGCAACAAGGACAGCAAAAATAATCGCAGATGAAAGAAAATCTAACAATTTAAATAAAATTCCGGATTCAACGATTTCTGAACTGCCTGGTGCCCGAGGTACAAAAGTTGATGGAATTCCAGTACATGCAGTAAGAATGCAAGGTTTAGTTGCTCATCAAGAAGTAATTTTTGGTACGAGTGGAGAAAATCTTACTGTCAGACATGATTCTTTTGATAGAGCCTCTTTTATGCCAGGTGTTTTATTGGCAATTAGAAATATTAAAAAAACAAGTGGTCTTGTAATCGGAATAGACGATTTAATTAATTAATACCAAAATATCTTAAAATTGCTGCAACTAAAGCTGCTGAAATTACTACCACAATAAATGGGGCTCGTAAAATTAACAAGATTATGGCGATTATTAAACTTGCAATTCTTGCATCCAAAACTAAATTTTGACCTATTGCAAAAGTTTGAACGACTACAAGTGCTGAAAGCATAACTATTGGAACCAAATTAGTTATTGATTTTATTTTAGGTTTTTCAAGATACTTTTCAGGCACAATATAGCCAGAAATTTTAAATATAAAAGCAATAATTGATGAAGTTATCACCGCAACCCATTTTGCTTCCATTATTTATCCCTCTTCGTTTTGTAGCCCACAAAAATTGCAATAACTACCGAAGCAAGTACTGGTATTCCTGGTTTAACAAAAGGAATTAGTAACAAAGCAAGAAGTGATGAACTTATGGCAATAATTCTTAAGTTATTTGCATTTAATCTTGGCCAAAGTAAAGCCAAAAATGCAGCTCCAACAGCAGCATCAAGACCTAAAGATTTTGGATCTGATACAAATTGTGCACCAAAGGCGCCAATTGCTGTTGCGATGTTCCAAAAAATAAATACCGAAATTCCAGTAGCCCAAAAAGCCCACCTACCCAGTTCTTCATTTTCGTTATTAGCAACTGCCATGGCAGTAGATTCATCAATTGTTAATTGTGCTCCTATAATTTTTTTATATTTTATTAATTTAAGTAAGTTAGCTAAACTTAAAGCATAAAAACCATTTCTTAATCCAAGTAGGGAAGAAGTAGCAACTGCGGCAAAAACTCCTCCTCCTGCTCCCATAATTCCAACAACTGCAAACTGAGAAGCTCCTGAAAATAATCCCAAACTTAAGACTTGGGTCTGAAGAAATGAAAACCCATTAGTAACAGCAAGTGCACCAAAAGAGATTCCATAAAGACCAGTAGCAAGGCCCACGCTCACTGCGTTACGAGTCACAGTCGAACGTCTAGCGTGTGATTGGTTGTTCATACTAGGGAAACGGTATCGTGCGTTTTCATGACCACATCCTCTGAGCCTTCTGTACCACTTAAATTTCGAAGTGATGTCACAGTTGAACTTGTGAAACACTCAGCATCAGATTCAGATGTTGTTTGGGCTGCTCGTGTTTCAACAGCAGGTGAAAGAACAAAAAATGATGCAAATACAAATATTGATGCAAGTGAACATACTGGTTTAATAAATTTTTTGTTAAGAGAAAGACATGGAACACCATTTGAACATTCTATTTTTACCTTCTACGTTAAAGCTCCAATTTTTGTTTGGCGAGAACACATGCGTCATCGAATTGCTTCTTATAATGAAGAATCTGGCAGATATCGTCAATTAGATCCTGAATTTTATTTTCCAAACACCAATAGAAATTTGCAACAAGTAGGAAAAACTGGTGCTTACACTTTTGAACCTGGAACTAAAGAACAATATGAAATTACTGAAGAAGAGTTTAAAAAATCTTGTAAACAGGCTTATCTAAGCTATGAAAAAATGCTTGATGCAGGAGTTGCCCGAGAAGTTGCTCGAGGAGTTCTACCAGTAACTATTTATTCCAGTGCTTATGTCACTATGAACTCACGAGCTTTAATGAATTTTTTATCTTTAAGGCTTAAAGC
>CAXBQJ010000107.1:0-4668 GCA_963977775.1 uncultured bacterium | reverse complement strand
ATACTTTTCGCTCCATTCGCCTTCGCCCATCTTCCCAAGACCGCACCGTCGACAGAAGCAATCTTGGCAACAGTGGGGCTCGGGATTATCTGTACTGCACTCGCATTCTGGGTATTTTTCTTAGTTCTAGGAGAAATTGGACCAGCCAGAGCATCTCTTGTGGTCTATCCCAATACTGCAGTCGCAGTTGTTCTCGGTATTTTCTTACTTGATGAAACTCTAACTCTGGCAATTGTGATTGGACTTCCGATGGTTCTTTTAGGTTCATATTTTGCAAGTCGTAAACCAGAAGCACCGGTTATTGCGGGGTAAATCCCAATTTAGAGAGGGCTTTGGCATCGCTCTGCCAATTAGGCATAACTTTTACATGTAGCCCGAGGAAAATCTTTCCACGCATCTTCTTCTCAATTTCACTTCGTGCAGCAATTCCAACAGCTTTTAACCGCTCCCCTTTATTTCCGATGATGATTGCTTTCTGACTATCTCGTTCGACAATCACAGAAGCGTGAATATCAAAGAAAGGGCGTTCGTCAGGGGTGCGCTTTTCTCTCTCAGATATTTCTTCGATCACGACGGCAATCGAATGAGGAACCTCTTCGAAAACATCAGCAATGGCTGCTTCTCGTATCAGGTCCGCAATGTGAGTCGAAAGCTCTTGATCTGAAGTCATATCTGCTGGATAGAAATCCGGAGATTCCGGCGCATACGTGGCGAGCAAATCAATCAGCAGTTGTACTTGAGTATCAGTTTTTGCAGATAGCGGAACGATGTCATCCCACTCAAATCCAGCTTGCTTCGCTAGCTTCTGTGCGGCCATTAATTGGGTTGGCACTATCTCTTTTGTTGCCATATCAATCATGGTTACTGCGCAGATCTTCTTAGATGATTTATGTTGGGCAATTTCTTTTGCAATAGATAAACTTAACCTCTTCATTCAAAAAATATTCAAAACCTTCGAATGATTAAATCTACCCCTATATTTACTCATTGAGAGAATAAATTATGGAATAAATGTAGGAGTTGTAGCACCAGGTTTTACTAGAACTGAATTTCACGAAAGAGCAAATATGTCGACTGAATCCATTCCTAATTGGATGTGGATTTCAACCCATTTAGTTGTAAAAGAATCAATAAAGGCAGTATCAAAAGGAAAGGCAATAGTTATACCTCATATTAAATACAAACTTCTTTTTCTATTTTTAAGAATTATGCCAAGATCTTTTATAAGAAAATTTTCTAATTCTTATCAGTCTCGCCGTTAATAAATTTTCTTATACTTTTTATTCCAGTTGTTAAATCTTTTTCAATTAATTGCCATCCTCTTACCTTTACTTGTTGTGCCCAAATATCAGATTCAGTTTTTGTTTTTAAGTAAATAACTGGTGCATTTGGCCAATCTTCAGTTAAGGGCACTGAATCAAAATAATGTTCTAATAATTGGGCATTTGGAGGAGCAACTGGATTTGGTGTGGGTAAATTTGCGTCAATGAAAATATAAGATGAAAGTTTTCTATAACTTGCTCTTAATCCACTGCCAATACCTGGAAGTAATGTTCCAGATCTTTCGTGTGCAACTAATGCAATTGGTGAATCATTTGGCACATTCATACAGATATTGAAAACAGCTGCTGCAATGTCTTCTCGAGCAGAATTAGCACTTGAAGTTCTTATAACTAGGTCAAAAAGAGTTTCATCCAAAGCAACTTTTTCAAAGGGGTCAGTAATTAGCACTAATACGGACTTTTGTGGCAATTCAAAGGGATTCACATAACTAGTCTTGCGTATGGCTAGTATCAAAAGTATGACCCATCTTGGTGCCATGATTCCTGCATCCCCATTAAGTTTTTTAAATCCTGAAAATATTTTGACTGCAGCAGGACAATGGGCTTTTGTAGTTGTATTAATTATTGTTTTTGCCGAATGCGGACTACTTATTGGTTTCTTTTTACCTGGTGATTCTTTACTTTTTGCAACAGGATTATTTATTGCAACAGGACTTATTGATGTACCACTTGGATTAGCTTTATTGTTAATTACTTTGGCAGGAATTTTAGGTAATTTAACTGGATATTGGATTGGTTTCAAAGTTGGTCCAAGATTATTCAAAAAAGAAGATTCCAAAATATTTAAAAAAGAATATGTAGAAAGAACTTCTAAGTTTTTTGACCAGTATGGAAAACGAGCAATTATCATGGCTCGATTTGTTCCAATTGTGAGAACTTTTATTACTGCTATGGCAGGTGTGGCAAGAATGAATTATCGAGATTTTGCAATTTATTCAATAATTGGTGGAATTATTTGGGGAACTGGAATGACTTGGTTAGGTGCTTTGCTTGGTCAAATTGAATTTGTCGCAAACAATGTTGAATTAATGACAATATTAATTATTTTAATTTCAATCATTCCAATAGTTTATGAACGAATTAAACACAAAAAAAGTAAACTTAATTAAGTCCTAAATCTTTTAAAGAACATACATAAACATATTTCAAACCTGCATCAATAATTTTTTGTCCAGCACCACGATCAACTACGACCGCAACTCCCACCACTGTTGCTCCTGCATCTTTTAAAGCTTCTACTGCAGTTAAAACAGAACTTCCGGTAGTTGAGGTATCTTCTACAGCTAAAACTTTTTTTCCTTTAACATCTGGTCCTTCAATTCTTCTTTGTAAACCATGTGCTTTACCTTCTTTTCGCACCACAAATGAGTTCAAATTTCGGCCATTTTGTTTTGCAACGTGCATCATGGCTGTGGCAACTGGATCTGCACCTAAAGTTAATCCACCAACAGCTTCAAAATCTAAATCTTTTGTGGCATCAAGCATTGCTTGTCCAACTAATGGTGCAGCCACACTATCTAGGGTTACTCGTCTTAAATCAACGTAATAGTCTGCTTCTTTCCCACTTGAAAGAATAACTTTGCCGTGAACCACAGCTTTTTCTTTAATCTGTTTAATTAATTCAGACTTAACAGAATCTGTATACATATTGAAAACCTTAGTCCTTACTTGCTTTAAATCTTGCATGACGCTTATGGAATAATTGAGGTGACTCAAATTTGTAAAGGAAAATAACTTGAATACCGAACAATTAAACAGAATGAAAACTGGCAAAGGTTTTATTGCAGCCCTTGATCAAAGTGGTGGAAGCACTCCTAAAGCATTGAAGCTTTATGGAATTGAAGAATCAGAGTATTCAGGTGAAGATCAAATGTTTGATCTTATTCACAAAATGAGAACCAGAATTATTAAATCTCCATCTTTAAATAAAGAAAGAATCTTGGGTTCAATTCTTTTTGAAATGACAATGGATAGAACTATTGATGGTAAAGGAACTGCAGAATATTTATGGGAAAACAAAGGAATTGTTCCGTTTTTAAAAGTTGATAATGGATTAGCTGCTGAAAATAATGGCGTGCAGTTGATGAAACCAATTCCTGAGTTAGATTCCAGATTAGATAAAGCTAATTCACACAAAGTGTTTGGAACAAAAATGCGTTCTGTGATTAAGCAAGCAAATAGAGCAGGAATTAAAGAAATTGTTGATCAACAATTTCAACTAGGAAAACAAATATTAGCGAAAGGTTTAGTGCCAATAATTGAGCCTGAAGTTGATATTAACTGCCCAGATAAAGCTGAAGCAGAAAGTATTTTGAAACTTCATTTACTTGATCAATTAAATAAACTAAGCGACAAGCAAAATGTGATGCTCAAACTAACTTTGCCAAATGAAGATAATTTCTACCAAGATTTAGTCAAACACCCAAGAGTAATTAGAGTGGTGGCATTATCTGGTGGATATAGCAGAGATAAAGCAAATCAAGTATTAGCCAAAAATAATGGCATTATTGCAAGTTTTTCCAGAGCTTTAACTGAAGGATTAACTGCGCAACAAAGTGAACAAGAATTTGATTCAACCCTTGATAAAGCAGTGCAAAGCATTGCTGATGCTTCAAATACTTAAAAAACTTAATTTGTGTCAGCAAAAATAGCTGTCATTGGTTCAGGAATTTCTGGAATTGCTGCAGCTAATTCTTTATTGGCAAAAAATCACGCGGTAACAATTTTTGACCAAGGAAAAAATCCCGGGGGAAGACTTGGTTTAAGAACTTTAAGAAATCATCCCTTTACAAATCGAGTAGTTGATGTGGGAGCTGCATACTTTACCGTTTCTCATGATTTGTTTAAAAACAAAGTTGATGAGTGGTCTGATTTAGGTTTAGTTAATCCTTGGACTAACACTTTTCATGTTTTTGATTCATATGAAATAACAACAACCTCAGATCCAATGCGTTTTGCTGCAAAAAAAGGTTTAAGAAGTTTAGCAATTTATGAATTAGAAAAATTAAGAAATAAGAGTGTTGAGATTATTCAAGAAAAGAAAATAGAAAAAGTTTTTGAAAAAGATAATAAAGTAATAGTCGATAATGAAGTTTTTGATGCTGTTGTTTTAGCTATGCCTGGCAAACAAGCGGCAAGAATACTTCAAGATCAACAAATAAAAAATGAATTAGAAAAACAAGTTTGGCAAAGTGCGTTATCAGCTTGGTTAGTAATTGATGGAGAATTACCAAACTATGATGCAATGTTTGTGAATAATCATGAAGTGATTTCATTAATAATTAATGATGGTAAAAGAAGATCTGATAATGCTCCTGTTATAAAT
>CAXBQJ010000106.1:0-4671 GCA_963977775.1 uncultured bacterium | reverse complement strand
TACTGCCACGCTGAATCTAATGTTGTGTTTATTGGTGCTGTCATTTGATTTTTATGTCTTTTACCAAAGATTTAAGATAGTCAAAAGCCGCTTGATGTGCATCTTCTAACGGATGAAGATTGTTTGAAATTGAAAATCCTTTTTGTTTTGCCCAACTCAAAAATGTTTGATTATCAAACCAAGTAATATATGGACTAATTTCTTTTTGCAACAACGAAATTGATCGTGGATCTTGCCAGTCTGGGTCTACATGATCAAATAGTGTGGTATCTATCAAAGTCATAATAAATTTAATGCCACGCGAATTTAAAATATCTGCTGTGGATTTTATGTAACTGGCGTTGGTTAACATAGTATGATATTGATTGTAAAAATAACGATAGTATAACCGGTGTTCATGGGTGTTGCCGTCGGGTCGAAGAGTATACCAGTGCTCGTTTAATGGATCTAAGAAATCAAAACGATCAGTCCATGTCCAATTGATTACATAAAAACTAGGATCATTCAAACTGGCTTGAGTTAAAACTTTATTCATAATTTGTAAGTTACCAATACCGGGCCAAGCATAGCACTCATAAATTAAATTATTATCACTACAATCTAATTCTTTTAGTCCGACAGGAAGATTATCCAATCGGGTAAATTTATTTTTGCCACAACCGAACCTGAAAAAATGTTAAGCACAATTAGATCAAGAACTCATAACTATGCATTTCGTTTAGTAAACAAAGATGTTTTAGCTAAACATTTAGAGGAAATTTGCAAAAAAGAAAATATCAAAACTGACAAAAAAGCACTTTTAGCAATTGCAGAAGCTAGCGGGGGAAGTGTCAGAGATGCCTTAAGTTTACTTGGACAATTTTCTGCAGGAGTTGATGAAAAAGGATTATCAACAGAATATGTGGAATGGCAATTAGGTTTAACACCTCTTGGAATTCTTGATGAATTAACAAAAGCAATAATTGAAAAAAATTTAACTCAAGCATTATCAACAGTAAAAAATGCCACGAATCAAGGCATTGAACCCCACAGATTATTAGGTGATCTACTAAATCACCTAGGTGAAAAAATTCGATTAGAAACAATAAATTCTGAAAATTTTTCGTATCTTGTAAATAGTGCCATAAGTATTTCTACTTCCATTTCACAACTAAAATCTTCTTCAAATCCAGAATTATCACTTGATTTAGCAATATCAAAACTATTTATCAATCAAATGTCTAATAAATCAAATCAATCAGAAATACCAAAAAATGAAGTTAAAGTAGTTGAAAAAAAATTAGAATCGAATAAAAAAGTCATAAAAAGAGCAACAAACAGCATTACCGATGTCAAGGAAGTCCAGGTTCGCTGGTCTGACATTTTGGCTGAATTGGCAAGAGAAAATAGAGTAACTTGGCTAATTTTTATGGACTCAAAACCATTGGAATTAAACCAAAATAAGTTGATTATCGGAGTTGCAGATTCCTCTAAATTACAACAGGCAAGTGAAGTTAAATGGCAAGAAATATTGAAAAAAGTATTAAAAGAATCAATAGATTTAGATTTACTATTAGAATTCACAAAATTAGAAAATCAAATAATTGAAGAAAATATTCATGATGAGAAAGATGAATCAATAGATCAAGTAAGTGGAATATCTGTTGCTATGAATTCTTTAGGTGCTGTAAAAATTGATGAATTTGAAAATGGAAAATAATTATGTATCAAGGATCATTGCAAGATTTAATTGATGCTTTAGGAAAACTTCCAGGAATTGGTCCAAAAAGTGCGCAAAGACTTGCTTTTTATTTTTTGCAATCAGATCCTGCCAGTGTTGATCAATTAGCAAAATTATTAATTGAAGTTAAACAAAAAGTTAAAAGTTGTAAAAATTGTGGTGCAGTATCAGAAACTGATGTTTGTAATCTATGCAGTGATCAAAGAAGAGACCAAACAAGTATTTGCATAGTTGAAGAAGCAAAAGACATTTCAGCTATAGAAAAAACGAGAGAATTTAAGGGTAAGTACCACGTTTTAGGTGGAGTTATAAGTCCAATCGATGGAATTGGTCCTGATCAATTAAGAATTAAAGATTTAATAAAACGAGTAAGTGATGAAAATACTAAAGAAGTAATTATTGCAACTAATCCAAATCTTGAAGGAGAAGCAACTGCTGCATACTTGGTGAAAGTTTTAGAGCCAACAAAAGTTCTAGTAACAAGACTTGCCAGTGGTCTCCCAGTGGGTGGAGAACTTGAATATGCCGATGAAATCACGCTAGGAAGAGCACTGAAGGGAAGAAGACAAGTTTCGTAACATTTTTAGTGTTCTTCTAGAATGGTATTTCCTACAAAATTAAGTTGGCAACAAGTGTCTTTAATTGTTCAAAAATACGGTGGTTCTTCAGTAGCTGATGCCGCGAGTGTAAAAAGAGTTGCCCAAAGAATTGTTGAAACTAAAAAACAAGGACATCAAGTTGTTGTAGTCGTTTCTGCCATGGGAGATACAACTGATGAATTAATCGAATTAGCAGAACAAGTTTCACCAAAACCAGCCGCAAGAGAATTAGACATGTTATTAACTGCTGGAGAAAGAATTTCCATGGCAGTTTTAGCTATGGCAATTAATGATCTTGGACAAGAAGCTCGCTCATACACCGGTTCCCAAGCTGGTTTAATTACTGATGCAACACATGGCAGAGCAAGAATTATTGATGTTGCTCCAGAAAGAATTCAACAAGCATTAAATGAAAATGCAATTCCAATTGTTGCAGGATTTCAAGGAGTATCAAAAAGTACTAAAGACATTACAACTTTAGGTAGAGGTGGATCTGACACAACTGCAGTTGCATTAGCTGCTGCATTAAAAGCAGATATTTGTGAAATTTATACAGATGTTGATGGCATATTTACAGCAGATCCTCGAATTGTAAAAAAAGCACATCCTTTAAAACAGATAACTTATGAAGAAGTCCTCGAATTATCTGCAAATGGTGCGAAAGTGTTGCACTCAAGATGTGTTGAATATGCAAGACGCTTTAAAGTTATAGTACATGTTCGTTCTTCATTTTCTAATAAAGAAGGAACTTGGTTAATAAGTGAAGAAGAAAGGAAATCAGGAATGGAACAACCAATTATTTCTGGTATCGCACAAGATTTAGGCGATGCCAAAATAACAATTGTGGGAGTTCCTGACAAACCTGGAACAGCAGCAACAATATTTGAAAATATTGCAAATGCTGGTGTAAACATTGACATGATTGTGCAAAACGTATCTGTTGGTAAAAGTGGCAAAACTGATGTAACTTTTACTTGCCCAAAAGCAGATGGTGAAAAAGCTTTGAAATGTTTAGAGAATATAAAATCGCAAATTGGTTTTGAAACTCTTGATTACGATGATCAAATTGCAAAAATTTCTTTAGTGGGAGCTGGAATGAAATCTCACCCTGGAGTTTCTGCCACATTATTTAGAGCAATGGCTCAAGCTGGAGCAAATATTGAAATGATTTCAACTTCAGAAATTAGAATTTCTGTTGTCACAAGATCAAACATTGCTGCAAAAGCAGTTGAAACAATTCATAAAGCTTTTGAATTGGATTCTGAAAACGAAGCAATTGTGTATGCAGGAACTGGCCGTTAATTAATGTCTAAACCTAAATTAGCCATAGTTGGTGCAACTGGTGCTGTTGGCTCAGTGATGATTGATTTAATCAATGAACGAGCAGATATTTGGGGAGATATCAAACTTCTTGCCTCAAAAAGAAGTGCTGGTAAAAAACTAAAGGTAAGAAATCAAGAACTAACAGTTGAAGAAATAAGTGAAAAAGCTTTTGAAGGAATTGATGTTGCAGTATTTGATGTGCCAGATGAAATTAGTAAACATTGGGCACCAATTGCAGCAAATAAAGGTGTTGTAGTTGTTGATAATTCAGCAGCTTTTCGTATGGATAAAGAAGTTCCACTGGTTGTTCCAGAGGTAAATGAATCTCAAATTCAAAATAGACCAAAAGGAATTATTTCTAATCCCAACTGCACCACAATGTCGATGATTGTTGCACTTGGTGCACTCCATAAAAAATATGAAGTTGAAGAAATTATTGTTGCCTCTTACCAAGCAGCATCTGGTGCTGGTAAACCAGGAGTTGATTCATTACATGAACAAATCGACAAAGTTGCTGGTAAAGAATTAGGTTCAGTTGCAAAAGATGTTTCTAATGTAATAACTGAAACTGGTCCTTTTCCAAAACCACTTGCCTTAAATGTTATTCCTTGGGCAGGATCATTAAAAGAAAATGATTTCACAAGTGAAGAATTAAAAGTAAAAAATGAATCAAGAAAAATATTAGGTTTACCTAATTTAAAAGTAACTGCCACTTGTGTCAGAGTTCCAGTTGTCACAACACATTCATTAGCTGTGCATGCTGTATTCAAAAATAAAGTAAATGTAAATGAAGCAAGAGAAATTTTAAAAACTGCACCTGGAGTTGAAGTTTTAGATGATCCAAAAAACTTGATATTTCCAACCCCGGCAGAAGTTGTGGGCACAGACCCAACTTGGGTAGGAAGGCTCAGACAGGACCCAGAAGCCCCAAATACCCTTGATTTCTTTGTTTGTGGGGATAACTTGAGAAAAGGTGCAGCTCTTAATACCTTGCAGATTGCTGAACATTACGTAGCAAGTCTTGTCTAA
>CAXBQJ010000105.1:0-4691 GCA_963977775.1 uncultured bacterium | reverse complement strand
AAAACAATTCAAATACCTAATGATTGGAAAATTGACACGAAATTATTGATTGATTTATTGAAAGAATAAACTTTGTGGTCGATAGAGGACTCGAACCTCCGACCTCATCCATGTCAAGGATGCGCTCTAACCAACTGAGCTAACCGACCAAATTATTTATTTTTATTTCGAGGTGGAGACGGGATTTGAACCCGTGTACGCGGCTTTGCAGGCCGCTGCCTCGCCTCTCGGCCACTCCACCAAATTGAAATTTATTAATTATTTTTAATAAATTTCTAGAGCGGACGACGGGACTTGAACCCGCGACCCTAACCTTGGCAAGGTTATGCGCTACCAACTGCGCTACGTCCGCGAATAAAATAAACCTTTAGTTAGTTTGTTGAAAATTTAACCAGCCAAATATCTATTTATCCTGCCAAGATACCCGAATGCTCACCCCTTGCCATCAGCCGAGTATCAAAGAGTTGAATACAAAGGTAATCTCTCAAATTATGCACTCAAATAAGCAAGAAGTTGCGAGCAAAGCTTTTGCGAAATTTGGTACCAAAAGGTTTGAAGATTTAGAAGATGTAAGTGTTGATTTGCAAAGACTTTCTGAACCTGGTTATTGGGCAGTAGTGGCAAGTTTCGAAAATTCGTTTTTGTTACTCAAATTTAAAAACTTAAGAGAAAATCATGAACCATTAAACGGAGTTTGGGCAGGTGTAGAAAATTCAAATTGGCAATCCTCAATGGATAAAAATCAATATGTGCATGCAGTGCAAAAATTGAAAGATCATATTGAATTAGGTGATGTTTATCAAACAAATATTTGCCGAGTATTAAAAAACAACATTTCTAGAGATGAATTTGATATAGAAGGACTTGCAGTTCTACTTGAGAGAGAAAATCCTGCACCTTATTCAGCAGTTATAAAGGTGGGCAAAGAGGCAAATTTTAGATTAAACAAAGATGTTTTGATTGCTTCTGCATCTCCTGAACTTTTTCTAAAAATAGAGAATGGCTTTATTTACTCAGCACCAATTAAAGGAACAGGGAAAAATCAGGAAGATTTAACTGAAAAAGATAAAGCCGAAAACATCATGATTGTTGATCTTGTGAGAAATGACTTATCAATAATTTGTAAAACAGGTTCTGTAGAAGTTCCTAAATTACTCGAAATTCAACAACATCCTGGCTTGGTTCATTTAGTATCAACGGTGAGGGGTGAATTAAAAGAAAATGTAAGTTGGGCAGAGATTTTTGCTGCCACTTTTCCACCTGGTTCTGTTTCTGGTGCTCCAAAAATAAGTGCCTTAAAACTTATTAATAAATTGGAGAATTCAATTCGCGGACCATATTGTGGAGCAATTGGTTGGATTGATTCTTTTAAGAACCAAGCTCAGTTATCTGTTGGTATTAGAACTTTTTGGATTGATAATGATGAGCTTTTATTTGGCACCGGCGCAGGTATCACTTGGGGCTCAGATCCTGAGCATGAGTGGAAAGAAACTGAATTAAAGTGCGAAAGACTATTTGCCATTGCCAGTAAAAAGAACGTATGAAAAATTCAGAAAACTTTAAGAAATTTAGGGTTTCAATTAATGATTTATACAATTAAACTAAGTAGATGACTTTTCAAATGGTTTATTCAACCAACTTTAAGACAGAATTGACCTCCTGGACAACTATCTTTAACACTAAAGAATTAATCTTTTAGTATGAATGATCTGCCAACTGGACCGATAAAAGTTCTGAGAACCAGAATGCGGGCAAATAAAATTGCTAACGCAGCTTGGCGAACTGGCATTTTTATTATTGGATTTTTATTAGTAATAGTAGGAATAGTTTTATTAGTATTACCAGGACCTGGTTGGTTACTTATTTTTATTGGTTTTTTAACACTTGCAACAGAATTTGCTTGGGCAAGTAGAGTGCTTGCTCCAATTAGGTTGCGATTAGAAAAAGCAAAAGTTATAGGCAAAAAACCTGCATGGTGGATTTACTTAATTTTTGTACTTTTTGGAATAGTAAGTGTTGCTGCAAGTTGGTGGGTCTGGATTACTTTTGAACGCTAAATTTTCATCACAAAAAAGGTCTTAGTGTAGTATTTGATTAGTGAGTGAATCTAAAGTTGATCTTTATTTATGTGGCGTTAAAGGTTATGCTGCCGCAAAATATATTGTCGAAAACCATTCTGAATTAATAGCGAATGTAACTCTTGCCCCAGATACGGGAACTGTTGATGATCCAATCGAGGATATGGTCAAGTTATTTAATCAAGCAAATATTAGAACAACTTTGAATGATCCAGGAAAAATATCTGAACTGGCACTTGCTGTTGGTTGGAAAAAATTGATTGAAGCAAAATATTTACAAGTGATAGTCATTCATGATTCTTTATTACCTAAATATCGTGGATTTAATCCGTTATTAACAGCATTAATAAATGGTGATTCTCGAATTGGAGCAACCGCGCTTATTGCAACTGAAGAAGTCGATGCTGGGCCAATAGTCGCCCAAGAAGCAAAAGCAATTAAATATCCAATCAATCTTGAAGAAGCTATGAAAGTAATTTCTTCTTTAATTGAAAAATTATTACGAAGAGTTTTTTACCAAATTGAAAAAAATGGAAAAGTTTCTGGCAAAGCTCAGAACCATCGATTGGCAACTTATAGTTTGTGGCGAGATGAGCAAGATTTTGAAATTGATTGGAGTCAATCAGCTGAAGTTATAGTCAGACATATTAACGCCTCAAGTTATCCCTACGTAGGTGCAAAAAGTTTTTTGGGTGATGAAGAAATACGAATTTTTGACGCAAAAGTGAGCAAGGAAAACCCTACAATAATAAATAGAACTCCAGGAAAAATATGGAAAATTGTTAATGGCGTTCCAGTAGTGGTGTGTGGAAAAGGATTAGTGGAATTAACAAAAGTAAGCGGAAATAACGCACGATCTGTACTTCCAATTACTAAGTTAAAACAACGTTTTAAATAAAACGAAAGAGGATTTTTAGCCTTGGCTGAATTTAAAGTAAAAATTGACGGCAAAGAAGTAACTGCTAATGAGGGCAGCAATGCTATTGATTTTTATAAAGATAGAAAAGAAGTTGTCGTTGCCAAAATAAATGGCCAATTAGTTGATCTTGCTACACCATTAAAAAATGGTGATCAAGTTGAAGCAATTATGGCAAATTCAGAAGAAGGCTTGTCGGTAATAAGACATTCGACTGCCCACATTTTGGCTCAGGCTGTACAAAAAATTAATCCACAAACAAAATTAGGAATTGGACCACCTATAAAAGATGGTTTCTATTATGACTTTCAAACTAAAGATAACTTTACTCCTGATGATTTAGTGAAAATTGAATCTGTCATGAAAGATTTAATAAAAAGTGGACAAAGATTTTCCCGAAGAGTAAGTGATGAAAAAGCACTTAAAAAAGAACTTGTTCATGAACCTTTTAAATTAGAACTAATCGATATAAAAGGAAATCCAAGTCAAGAAGTTATGGAAGTTGGTGGAAGTGAATTAACAATTTATGACAACATTGACTTTCGAAACGGGGAAGTAATTTGGTCTGATTTATGTCGTGGACCTCACGTTCCATCTACAAAATATTTGGGTGCCTTCAAATTAATGAGAACTGCAGGTGTTTATTGGAAAAGCAATGAAAAAAATCCTCAACTACAAAGAATCTATGGAACAGCTTGGCCAAGTAAAGAAGATTTAGAAAAATATTTAGAATTATTAATCGAAGCTGAAAAAAGAGATCATAGAAAATTAGGTTTGGAATTAGATCTTTTTTCATTTCCTGAAGAAATTGGTTCAGGTTTAGCAGTATTTCACCCTAAAGGTGGAGTCATTAGAAAAATTATGGAAGATTATTCTCGCAAAAAACATGAAGAAGCAGGCTATGAATTTGTTTATTCACCTCACATAACAAAATCGGTTTTATTTGAAACTTCTGGTCATCTTGAATGGTATGCAGATGGCATGTTTCCTCCCATGCAACTTGATGCAGAATTTAACAGTGATGGGACAGTAAAAAAACCAGCTCAAAATTATTATCTAAAACCTATGAATTGCCCGTTTCATAACTTAATTTATAAATCTGGTTCAAAGTCTTATCGAGATTTACCACTTCGTCTTTTTGAGTTTGGAAGTGTTTATCGCTATGAAAAATCAGGAGTAATTCATGGTTTAACCAGAGTAAGAGGAATGACTCAAGATGATGCCCATATCTATACAACTTTAGAAAATATGCCAAAAATGGAAGGAAGAAGAATGCACGCGATGTTTGCTCCAAAGGGTAAGAAAAAATAATATTTAAAAAACAACCACCATGCTAAAAAAACAAACAGCGTTATGGCTGTTGTTTATTGCTTCTGTTCTTTCAATGAATGTAACAGCGCAACAACCAACTCCCAACCCCGCACCTAACAATCAGCCGCGTCCAGACTCAACAAGAAGAGGCCCTGGTATGCCGCCTGCCGTCACTACGGCGCCTAGGCCCTATAAGGAAGTGATTACTGCTAAAGCGGAAACCTCCAAAGGTCTTTTTTTGGTTCACAAAGTTGATGATCGTTATTTTTTTGAAATACCTGACTCTTTAATGCAAAGGGATATTTTAGTAGTCAATCGAATTTCTCAAGCACCAACTGGCTTGCGTTCGGGAGGTAGTTTTTTTGGTTATGCGGGTGACCAAATTG
>CAXBQJ010000104.1:0-4710 GCA_963977775.1 uncultured bacterium | reverse complement strand
TATCACCACCATAAACAACATTTAAAGTTCCATAACGATAACGATGTCCTGGTGAATTTAATAAAGAGTTTGGATTTGAATCAGGATTTCCACTACTTGTATTAATAACTCCTGATCCACTATTTATACGAATTGAAATTCGTTTTCCATTTCCTCTGGCTTCGCCTCTTCCATCATCGCCACCAGAAGTAACAACTGATGAACCATTGCTTTCAATTCGAATAATTGTCCCCGGAGAAATAGTTGCAACAGGATTTCCATCAATTGACATTTCTAAAGTTGCATCATCGCTAAATTTTTCTAAACGCACAAAAACAGCTAATTTATCTTGACTTAAGCCAACAGTTATTTCTTTATCACTTGGTGAATCACTTAAATTTGAACCAGGATAATAGTGAGACAAAATATCTTGCCAACTTCTTCCATCAAGTGCTTGTCCTAAAGCGCCATATTGACTGTAACCAACTCCATGTCCCCAACCTGAACCAACAATGATCCATTCATTTGGCACAGCTTTTGCTGGAGTTATGAAAATAAGGCTTGAAATAAGAGAAATTAGAGCAGAATAAATTGTGATGCTACGCCAATGATTAGTAATTTTCATTTGCGCTAATTTCAATTAGGTAGCTGCAGGAAAACCAGCTAGGGCTAATAATTCTTCTGCAGTTCCTGCATAAACATTTAAATCAATATGTCTAGAACTAACCCCAAAATTATTTCCTGGTCCAGTTTGTGAATATTGCCAGAAGGTCCAACTTAAATTACAGCCGTCTTTTGTCCAAACTGTATTTAAACAACCTACTTTTGGAGATATACCTGGATTTGAAACATCAAAATAATTGGCAGCCCATAAAGGATAATTCGCTAATGATGCATCAGAACTTAAATGATTCTTTAAAAAAGTTGGGTTGGAATAAATAATGGGTGTTCTGCCAGTTGCATTTCCAACTTTGTCCATCCAAGTTTTCACAAAAGCAATTGCTTCAGGATCTGTTACATTTCGAGGTACTCCTGCTTGTTCAATGTCTAAAACAAGAGGAAGAGTGCCTTGCGAATATCCGCCGTGGGCATTCCATCTAGAAATCATTAAATCTGCTTGATCATTTGCTGCTTGCAAAATTAAATTCATATCATCAGTGTTTGGCAGTTGGGCGAAATGATATTGACCAACTAATAAACCAGCAGCTTTTGCTTGGGGAATCCATTGATCTGCATATGCAATTGCTCGAGCATTTGCATTGGGTGCTCCATCAGATGTTTTTATGAAAACAAATCTTGCACCTGCTGCATACATTTTTGCAAAATTAACACTTCCCTGAAATCTAGAAATATCTGTTCCAAGTATTCGACCATTTGGTCCCAAACCTTCAATTCTTGGTACAACTGCAACTTCTTGTTCATCACTTTCTGCTGCAACTGTGATTCCTGATGTAGTGACGACACGATATTTATATTTTGCAGTTTTTCGTGAAGCATTAATAGTGAAATTAAAACTTCCATCTTGAGCAGTTTTAGCTGAAGCTTTTTTTATCCATTTCTTTTTCTTTTTGTCATAAATTTGTAATTGCACACCTACTTTGTGAGCTGGAGGATTTACGGCTCCAATAAATCCAATCGGATTAGCTGGATTTACTGCAGGATTTTGGGTCACAAAATTTAGTTTTGGTTTTTTAAAAGAAATTGTAAAATTATCAGTTTTAGTTTTATCTTTATTATCTATTACTATTCGATAAGTAGTTTTGCTTTTTTTAACTGGTGCAGTTGTAGACATTATCCAAGTACCATCAGCTTTAGTTTTAGTAGAACCAATGGTGCTCCACTTATCACCTTTTTTTGTTTGACGAAGTATTGTTACACCTTTTTTAACTGGATCAATGGTTCCACTTAAAGAAAACTTGGCTCCCAAAGCAACTTCAGTTGGTACTGGGTTAATTACTAAACCAGCTTCACTATTAATTTGGGTAAGTAAAGGATTAACTAATTCACCCTCTGCTTGAACTGGAGAAGTTAAACTTGCAAGCAAAAAAGTTGAGATGCTAAGTAAAAGTATTCTTTTTAAAATTTTCAAAAATTGAACTCCTGGATGCCACTTAAGTTTTTAAAGTTTTTTCTTCCTCTTTAAAAGTAACACGAGTTACTGGTGTGACAAGGATTACGACACTTAAATAGTGAAGGTAATCACTTTTGAAGGAAGTTTTTTAACCCCTGCACAAGCATTTGATGATCCTCAACTTGAGGAAGTCCACTTACTGCTGCAATACCTACTAACTTTTGTTCAACTTTGATTGGAAAAGCACCACCATGTGCTGCATATAGTTCATTATCTAATCCAGAATGTTCTTCAAAACTTTGATTCTTTTCTTCAAAACTCACTCTGACATACAAACTAGAATGATTAAATTTTTCAACTACCCGACATTTTCTATTTATCCACCAATCATTTTCTGGTGAACTTCCAGTTAAGGCAGCATGAAATAAAATTTGCTCAAGCTTTCTTACTTGAACAATAACTGGAGCTTTTTGTTTAAGGGCAAGTTTTAACATTTCTTGACCTAATTCGATTGCCATTTCATTAGTAAAACTATTAAAAGCAAATTCATTTTCTTGATCTAGTAATTCTTTTGTAGAATAACCACCGGTTGTCATGAGAAATAGCCTAATCCTTGCTTAAACATTCACCTGCATTTGCATTACTTATTGATCTCATTTAATCTTTAATTCTTGAAAAAATAAAGGGGATTAAAGTGGTCGAAGTTCGTGGTTACGCAGCACAAAAAGCAAAAGCAGATTTAACACCTTGGACTTTCCAAAGAAGAACACTTGGTTCTCATGATGTTTTAGTTGAAATTGATTACGCAGGGATTTGTCACTCAGATATTCACCAAGTAAAAGAAGAATGGGGCGAAGCACTATTTCCCATGGTGCCAGGTCATGAAATTGCTGGAAGAGTTAAAGAAATTGGAAGTGGTGTTACAAAGTTTAAAGTTGGAGAAAAAGCTGGTGTTGGTGTTTTTATTGATAGTTGCAGAAAATGTGAGAACTGTTTAAAAGGTGAAAACCAATATTGTTTAGAAGGAATGACAGGAACCTATAACGGTTATGAAAGAGATGGAAAATCAGTAGCGTATGGTGGCTATTCCACTGCGATTGTGGTTCATGAAGATTATGTTTTAAAACTTCCTGACAATTTAGATATGGCAGGAATAGCGCCACTTTTATGTGCAGGGATAACTCTTTATTCACCTTTAAAACATTGGCAAGCAGGTCCAGGTAAAAAAGTAGGAATCATTGGTTTGGGTGGACTTGGGCACATGGGCGTTAAATTTGCTAAAGCATTAGGCGCTGAAGTAAGTGTGTTATCTCATTCAGCAAATAAAGAGCAAGATGCTCTAAAAATGGGTGCTCAACAATTTATTGTTACAAAAGATGAAAAAGTTTTTGAAAAATATAATAAATATTTTGATTTACTAATAAATACAGTTTCAGCACCACTTGATTTAAATCAATATTTAAATATGTTAAAACTTAATGGTTCAATAGTTATGGTTGGTTTAAGTGGTCAACCATATCCAATCGATGCATTTTTAATGCTCAATCAAAGAAGAAGAATTGCTGGTTCCATGATTGGTGGCATAAAAGAAGTACAAGAAATGCTTGATTTTGCAGGCAAACACAACATTGTTAGTGACGTCGAAGTTATTAAAGCTGATTACATAAATAAAGCTTATGATCGCGTTATTGCAAGTGATGTTAAATATCGATTTGTAATTGATGCCAAAACCTTTTAAAATAAGGAATGCACAAATCACAGATTGTGCACAAATTTTAAGCTTAATTAAAGAACTAGCAGTTTATGAAAAAGATCCATTAGCAGTTAAAACCACAGTTGCAGATTTAGAGGAAGCACTTTTTAAAGGCTCCCATACCTTTAATAATCAACCTGCCTGTTTTGCAGTCGTTATAGATGATCCAGAAAATGAGAAAGAAATCTGTGGTTTTGCTTTATATATGTTGCATTTTTCGACTTGGACTGGAAAATACGGTATCTATCTAGAAGATTTATATGTGAAAGAAAACAAACGCGGTCAAGGAATGGGCAAAGCTTTACTTAAATATTTAGCATCTCTTTGTGTTGAAAAAGGCTATGCCAGATTTGAATGGTGGGTGCTTGACTGGAATACACCTGCTTGGGATTTTTATGTCTCTAAAGGATCAATTCCGATGACAGAGTGGACTCTACATCGAATGCAAGGACAAGCTTTAAAAGACTTAGGTACTAATTAGTAGGAGAATTTAGTGCCCATTTAATTAATGGGATTTGTAAGGGAAGTCTTAACCAAGAACCAATAATTAATAAAAATCCAGTTTCCTTAAACCAGGTCACATCAAGGGCATACCACCAATTTCCAACCCAAATAACAATTAAAACAAAAGCAGTAAATTTTGGTGCCCATTTCTTTCTTGTTAATAAACCAAATGCACAAAGTAATTCTGCTACACCACTTAAATAAATCCAAAATAATTTAGAGCCCAAGAATGGTGGAATTAAAGGTTCAAAAACTCCTGGATTAAAAATATGAGTAACACCACTTATCAGAAAAATTATAATTATAATTTTAGATCCTATTGGTAAATTAATTTTATTCATAAAGTTATTCTTCAAGTTCTATATTTCATTTGGAAGTCTTTATAAATAAAACATTTCTTACT
>CAXBQJ010000103.1:0-4719 GCA_963977775.1 uncultured bacterium | reverse complement strand
TTGCATGTTTGCACCCATCAATGCACGATTTGCATCATCATGTTCCAAGAATGGAATCATCGCTGTTGCAACTGACCAAACTTGTCGAGGTGAAACATCCATGAAGTCAACTTCTTCAGGTAAAACGAAATCTACTTCTCCACCTTTTCTTCTTACTAAAACGCGATCTTCTGCAAATGTTCCATCGTCATTAAGTGGAGCATTAGCTTGAGCAATAACGTGACGATCTTCTTCATCTGCCGTTAAATATGAAATTTGATTTGTAACTTTTCCTTTGCTTACTTTTCTATAAGGTGTTTCGATGAAACCAAATTCATTTACACGAGCAAAAGAAGAAAGTGAACCAATTAAACCAATGTTTGGACCTTCAGGAGTTTCAATTGGACACATGCGTCCGTAGTGAGATGGATGCACGTCACGAACTTCAAAACCTGCACGTTCTCTTGATAAACCTCCAGGACCAAGAGCGGATAAACGACGTTTGTGCGTTAAACCAGCCAAAGGATTTGTTTGATCCATGAATTGTGAAAGTTGGCTTGTACCAAAGAATTCTTTTATTGATGCCACAACTGGACGAATATTAATCAAAGTTTGTGGAGTGATTGCTTCAACATCTTGAGTTGTCATTCTTTCTCTTACAACTCTTTCCATACGAGATAAACCGGTACGGATTTGATTTTGAATTAATTCACCAACAGTTCTTAATCTTCTGTTTCCAAAATGATCAATATCGTCAATTTCAACAACAGTTTTTCCTCTTGCTTTACTTAATTCTTCAACGCCTGCATTCAAAGCGGCAATGTATTCAATAGTGTCGCAAATATCATCCAGAGTTAATGTTGTTTGTTGTAATGGAAGTTGGGATCCAAGTTTTCTGCCAACTTTGTAACGTCCAACTTTAGCCAAGTCATAACGTTTAGCGTTGAAATAGTAGTTGTCTAAAAGATTTCTGCCACCTTCAACTGTTGGTGGTTCACCAGGTCTCATTTTTCTGTAAATATCAACAAGTGCTTCTTCTTGAGTTTGCACAGTATCTTTTGCAAGTGTTTCTAATACAGTTGTGTATTTTTCAAATCTTTTTGCTATTTGTTCACTTGACATACCTAAAGCTTTTAATAAAACTGTGGCAGATTGTTTACGTTTACGATCTAGACGAACTCCGATGATGTCTTTTTTATCAATTTCAAATTCGAGCCATGCTCCACGACTTGGAATAATTTTAGAATTAAATAATTCTTTATCTGTTGTTTTGTCAATACTCTTTTCAAAATAAACACCAGGAGATCTAACTAGTTGGGAAACTACAACTCTTTCGGTTCCATTAATAATGAAAGTTCCCTTATTTGTCATGATTGGGAAATCGCCCATGAAAACTGTTTGTGATTTAATTTCACCAGTTTCATTATTCATAAATTCAGCAGTTACGAATAATGGTTGAGAATAAGTTACATCTTTATCTCTACATTGTTCAACTGTATATTTTGGTGGTTCAAATCTGTGATCTCTGAAAGATAATGACATTGAACCTGCGAGATCTTCAATTGGTGAAATTTCTTCAAAAATTTCTGTTAAACCAGAAGTTGTCGGAACATCAGTTCTGCCAGCATCTAGTGCAGCTTTTACTCTTTCTTGCCAAGTTTGATTTCCCATCAACCAATCAAAGGATTGAATTTGTAAATCTAATAAGTTTGGAACTTCTAATGGTTCTTTAATTTTTGCAAAAGATAATCTTTGGTTTTTCCCTGAAGCTTTGGCTGCAGATGCCAATTGGCGTCCTTTCGTCTAAAGAACACATTCACTTTTATAAACTTTTGGTCGCAAAACAAAACGAGCCCTTAGCGGGCCTGGGTTTTATGGATGCAAAATAAAAGCATACCTTTTGGGTGCTTGCTTGTAACACCCACCTACCCTTTTCGTCAAGTTTGTGAGAGGCGTGGGGCAAATTGTTATCCCCTTGAGACCAACTCAAAGATCAAGCGAAGGGATCACTCACCCGCCACACGATATTTCGATCCTCTTTATTGCCATGCCTTGCCAATACGGGATTGAAATCATCTCTTCTTTGCCAATCATTGAGTGATAAAGCTCGAGATATTCCTGCCATAGTTAAATAGTCAAGTTCACGATCTTGCCAATCTAAATGTCCTAAATGATCAATCACCGTTGAAGCTATTGCTATTTGTTTATCTTCTTTCACTATTTCTAGAATTCTTGCTTGTTGTGGCCAATCAATATGTGAAGCTGTGGTCAATTCTAAAAAAGTAGAGCCATCACTTCTTGTGTGAATACCTGAAGCATGTCGATGCACATGGCCTGCGATCCAAACAATCAAATTTTTATGTTTGTAAAGTTCTTGTAAGAATTCTTCTCCCAAAATTCTTCGTGGTTGATTTGGTGGTGCATAACCATTAATAAGAGTTGGGGATGGATGGTGGGAAAGTAAAATACAATATTTATCTTGAGCTTGTTTTAATGTTTGGGAAATCCAATTTAATTGAATTTCATCAATTGAGCCTTGCCAACCACCGTGTGGATTAACTGTGTCAATTGAAATTAAGCGCACATTCTCCAAATCCTTAAACCAATAAGCAGTATTCTTTTCTACATTTTCTGCAGTAAAACCATGACCTGTAGGTTTTCCTCCAAGTTCAATATGTGATCTGGCAAAAGTTCCTGGAGTATTAAAGGCTCTTAATTGATCGGGAGTAATTTTTACTCTTGGTGAATCTTTTGTATGTGGATAATTAACAGGACCAATTTCTGCAACAGCGGGAATAATTACTTCTGGTGATTTAAAGTTTTCTGGTAAACCAACAATTCTTTCATCCCCAATTGTTAAATTATTTAATTCTTCATCAGGTGCCACTGTGCCTTGTAGAAGTTGATCATGATTTCCATAGGTTGCAAACCAAGGAAATTTTAATCCTTGTGAAGTAAATTCATTTCTTGCTTTTTCAACTAAACCTTTTATGATGGGAAAACCAAATTTAGCAATTGGTCGATCAAGTTTTTGACCATTCAGTGCACCATCTGGATGCCAATAATGTTCATCAAAATCAACATTTAAAGATCCAACCCATTCAGATTTTTCTTTGTCACCAGATACAGGTTTTACTTTTCCACCATTTAACGTGTTGATATACCACTGCGCTTCATTTTTTTGAGCATTATCTGTCATGTCCCCTGTTACTACAACTGCTTCAATTGAAGAATTAGTTAAAGGTCCTTTTTCTATATTGTTTAGAGAATCAACCATTGAAGCTAAAACTTGAGTGGTTAATATTTCTTGAGCACGATAAGTTCCGATATAACCAACTATTTCTCTCATTGGATTATCCGGATCTGAATAACGATCTAAATATTCAATTCGTGATGGAGATTCAGCATCACAAACATGCAAATCTGAAAAGTGTCCAAGAACTGTTAATACTTTGCCTTTTGGTAACTCATTTAAATGAAATTCGCCTGGAGTTTCTATTAATTCTTTCCAACCTAATTGATTAGCTGGTCCTACTCCAATAGTTTTTTTATCAGTTCTTGACACGATAATCGGTTAATAAAGTTTGAGCCGTAATTTTTAAATCAACCAATGTTCCTGGTGCAAATGGTCCAGCATCTGCACTTGGCAAATCAACATGAATATTTGTTTTAGTTTCACTTGTCACAATTGTTAAACGAGTTTGAGGTCCCAAAAATGATCTTGCTAAAACAGAACCAGTTTTAACTCCACTTGTTTTAGCGACATTTACTTCAATTGATTCTGGTCTAATAAGTGCAACTAAGTCATTTCCAGAAGCACCACCAGCATGTGTCACACTTTGTCCTAACGTATGGACTTTCCCTGAATCAAGTTGTGCAGGTAAACGATTCATTGCTCCCACAAAGGATGCAACAAATGCACTTGTTGGACTTGAGTAAACAATGTTTGGACGATCTATTTGTTCCAATTTTCCATTTGACATAACTCCCACACGATCTGCCATTGCCATTGCTTCTTCTTGATCATGGGTAACAAACAAAGTAGTTGTGCCAACTTCTATTTGAATTCTTCTTATTTCATCTCTTAATTGAGTTCTTACTTTGGCATCAAGTGCTGAAAGTGGTTCATCTAACAACAAAACTTTTGGCTCAATTGCTAAAGCTCTGGCAAGAGCAACTCTTTGCTGTTGCCCTCCAGACATTTGATGGGAAAATCTATTTGCTTGAGTGGAAAGTCCAACTAAATCCAATAGCTCTCCAGCTTTTTTCAGGCGCGTTGCGGAATCTTGTCCTCTGACTTTTAAACCAAATGCCACATTTTCAATCGCAGTTAAATTAGGAAAAAGTGAATAAGCCTGAAAAACCATTCCCATTTCTCTTTTATTTGCAGGGATATTTGTTATATCTTTTCCATCAACATTAATTTTTCCTCCATCAGGTATATCCAATCCAGCCAATAATCTGAGTGCAGTGGTTTTCCCACAACCTGATGGTCCAAGTAAAGCTACTAATTCCCCTTTTTGAATTTGTAAATCAAATCCATCCAAAGCTTTTACATCTCCAAAATATCTTTGTAAACCTTGCATGTTTACATAATTTTTTTCAAAGACGGAACTGGTGGCAAAGAAGTTGCCGTTTCTTTGGTAAATTGTCGCGGCTAAATTCATATACTCGCCATTCCAATTATAGCCGCCGTACCTCACGACCGTGTTTTCAAAATTCACATTGCCGTTTTGCATA
>CAXBQJ010000102.1:0-4729 GCA_963977775.1 uncultured bacterium | reverse complement strand
ATCTGGAGTTCAAGTTTTTGCACCAGAGCCTGGCAATGGAGTTGGAAATCCAGTTGAAGTTGCAAAAGATTCAATCAAATTAGCGCAAAAAAATCTGCACGATTTTGTAATTGTTGATACGGCTGGTCGATTAGCAATAGATGAAGAATTAACAAAGCAAGCCCATCAAATTAGAAAAGCAATTAATCCTCAAGAAACACTTTTAGTAATTGACTCCATGATTGGTCAGGATTCAGTCGCGACAGCGCAAAACTTTTTAGAAAAAGTTGGATTTGATGGCATAGTCTTAACAAAATTAGATGGTGATGCCCGAGGTGGCGCTGCTCTTTCTTTAAGAGAAATCACTGGCAAGCCAGTGATGTTTGCTTCTAATGGAGAAAGACTTGAAGATTTTGACATTTTCTATCCAGAAAGACTTGCAAATCGAATTCTGGATATGGGAGATATTTTAACTCTTATTGAAAAAGCTGAAGAAGCTTTTAATGCTGAACAAAGACAAAGATTTGAAGAAAAACTTACAAGTGGTGAATCATTTACCTTAGATGATTTTTTAGAGCAATTGCAATCAATAAAAAAAATGGGCTCAATGTCAAAAATGCTTTCGATGCTGCCTGGCATGGCTCAAGCTAGAAAACAAATAGAAAATTTTGATGATCGAGAAGTAGATAAAATTCAAACAATCATTGAATCAATGAATCCTGAAGAAAGAGAAAATCCTAAAACAATAGGTGGAGAAAGAAAATTAGAAATTGCTTCTAATGCAGGTGTGGAGGTTAAAGATATTAATTCTTTAATTAATAGATTTTTGGAAGCTCAAAAAATGATGAAACGTGCTCAACAAGGTGGCGGTATGCCGGGATTTGGGGGAGCAAGTTTTGTTAAACAGCAAAAGAAACAAAAACCAGGAAAAGGTGCTAGAAGAAGTGGCAATCCTGCTAAAAGAGCTTTGCAGGAAAAAGGAATTAAGTTAGAAAATTCTGATGAAATGGGATCTGGATTTAATTTATAAAGATTTAATCCAGCAGAATAGGAATTCTTTCTCCCCGCATGATCGCATTAACTTCTAAATTTGCTCCCAAGGATTCGACATATTTTTTTAAAGTACTTAATTGAATGTCTGGCCCATTCTCAATAGCTGAGACTCGTCTTTGGCTTACTTGCATTTGTTGGGCTAATTCTGCTTGAGTTTGTCTCATCCGAAGTCTTAAATTCTCTAAATCTAGATACATTTCTCCAGTATACAGAACATATATGTTCTACATAACTGGTCTTTTGAGGTGTTTTGGATAGCTAACTGCAAGAATTAAGGTCAACTTCAGGGTTTAACCCTCCTAAAAGAAAAGATCAATCGTGGCCGTAAAAATCAAATTAAAGCGTTTAGGCAAAGTCCATCAACCGATGTATCGCGTTGTGGTGGCAGATTCCAGAGCAGCCCGAAACGGTTTAGCCATTGAAGAAATTGGTATTTATCAACCTAAAGAAGATCCATCAATCATCAGAATTGATTCAGACAGAGTTGCTTATTGGCTAAGCGTTGGTGCTCAAGCAACTGAACCAGTTGTTGCACTATTAAAGCTAACTGGAGACTGGCAAAAATTTAAAGGTGAAAAAGATACTGCCAGCAAAGTAAAAGTTGCACCAGCAAAACAAAATCATCAAGCAATTTATGAAAAAGCTTTACAAGAAAACGTTGCAGCAAGAGAAGAAGAAGCAAAAAATCCAAAACCAAAGGTTGAAAAAGTAGAAACACCTAAGGAAGAACCTAAGGCTGAAAAAGTTGAAGAAGTTAAAGAGGAAGTAGTTGAAACTAAAGCTGAAGAAAGTGTTGCAGAAGAAGTTGCAGAAACACCAGCAGAAGCTCCTGTTCAAGATGAGGCTAAATCAGAATGATTGAGGATGCATTAGAGCATTTAGTTAAAGGAATTGTGGATCATCCAGATGATGTTTCAGTTTCAAATAAAACTACTAAACGTGGTAGAACTTTAGAAGTCACAGTAAATGGGGAAGACCTTGGTCGAGTAATTGGACGAAATGGTCGAACCGCAACTGCCATAAGAACAGTTATCAATGCCTTACAAGATGGAAAAACCACACGCATTGATTTTGTTGACGTCGACGCTCAATAAATCTTTTTTAAAATGGAACTTGTAGTTGGTCGACTTGGTCGACCACATGGAGTTCAAGGTGAAATCAGTGTGGAAATAAGAACTGATGCACCAGAAGAAAGATTCAAAAACGGTGTCACGTTGTTTTTAAAAGAAAATAAAAAGAACTTAACAGTTTCAACTTCAAGATGGCATCAACAAAAAATGCTTGTCAAATTTGAAGAAATTACAGACAGAGATATGGCCGATGAAATTAAAGGCAAAACACTTATGGTCACAATTGATGAAAATCAATTAGAAAACAAAAAAGATCAATATTATGAATTTCAGTTAGTTAATTTGAATGTAAAAGATAATAAAAATAACTTCTTAGGAAAAGTAAAAGAAGTTATAAGCGGAAATGCCCAAGACTTAATAGTGGTTGAAGCAAATAATCAAAAAGAAGTTATGGTGCCATTTGTTAAACAAATTGTAAAAGATGTTGATTTGGTGAATAAGGAAATCAAGATGGATCCTCCACCAGGACTATTTGATGAGGAAAACGCTCTTGATGCACGTTAATTTAATTAGTATTTTTCCTGAATATTTCTCACCTCTTTCACTTTCCTTGCTAGGAAAAGCTCAAGAAAAAGGTTTAATCAAAATTGATGTCACAGATTTAAGAGAATTTACTTTTGATAAACATAAAACTGTTGATGATGCCCCATATGGTGGTGGACCTGGCATGGTGATGAAGGCGGATGTGTGGGCAGCAGCGATTGATTCAGTATTAAGTGATGAAAAATCAGTCCTTGTTATCCCAACTCCTTCAGGAAAATTATTCAATCAAAAAATGGCGCAAGATTTATCAAAAGAGAAGCACTTAATCTTTATTGCAGGAAGATATGAAGGAATTGATTCAAGAGTTAGCCAATTTTATGAAAAAAGCGACAAAATTAAGGAAGTTAAAGAGATAAGTATTGGCGATTATGTTTTAGCAGGTGGGGAAGTAGCTTCAATGGTGATTTTGGAAACAGTTTCAAGGCTGATTCCAGGGGTATTAGGTAATGAAGATTCAATTGCAGACGACTCATTTGCTGAAGGAGAAATGCAGAATCTTTTAGAGGGACCAATTTTTACAAGACCTGAGGAATGGCGTGGTTTAAAGGTTCCAGAAGTGCTTTTAAGTGGAGATCATCAAAAGATCAGGGAGTGGAAAAAAGCCGAAGCTTCCAAGAAAACTTCGCTCAATAGACCCGAACTTTAGGCATAGAGCGCCTAAATGGCAGAATTAGGACTTCAACGGATTGGTTGATCAATAAATTCCGCCACAGGGGAATCTATAGGTCAAAACCAAAAAGGTAAGAAATCCGGACCAAATCGAGCAAGACTGAGTGACCTGTGAGCACTGCAGATCAAGAGGTTAAAACTTCTTATGAACCGTTTAGATCAATTAAATAAATTATCAATTAAAAAGAATGTTCCAGATTTTAGAACTGGTGACACTGTAAAAGTTCACGTAAAAGTTATTGAAGGAACACGTTCTCGTATTCAGATTTTCCAAGGAGTTGTAATTAGACGCCAAGGAAACGGTGTTTCAGAATCATTCACAGTAAGAAAAGTATCTTTTGGTACAGGTGTGGAAAGAACATTTCCAGTTAATACTCCATCAGTTGAGAAAATTGAAATAATTTCTCGTGGTGATGTTAGACGTGGCAAACTTTATTTCCTTCGCGATCTTCGCGGTAAGGCATCCAAAATTAAAGAACTAAGAGGAGATCTTGCTGCAGCTGTTGTGACAGAAGAAGATATTGAAATAGCCTCTAGCGAAGTTGTAGAAGAAGCAAAACCAGTTGAAGAAGTTGTTGCTAAACAGGAAAAACCTGCAGCAAAAGAGGAAGTTGCTGCAAGTGAACCTGCAAAAGAGACTGCTGAAGCACCAGTTGAAACTAAAACTGAAGAAGCAGCAGCAGAAACTGAACAAAAATAACTTTGCGCAAACTTATGGCAGCCCTACGTGAGCTGCTAATCACAGTTGGTGTAGCACTTGTCTTATCTTCTTTGGTAAGAATATTTTTATTTCAAGTCTTTTATGTACCATCTTCATCAATGGAAGATACTCTTTTACTAGATGATCGAATTGTTGCCACAAAATTTACTAAACCTTTTACTGAAATTAAAAGAGGACAAATAGTAGTTTTTAAGGATCCAGGTGATTGGCTACCAGAATATGAATCGAGTAGAAATGTGTTTTTGCATTTCTTAAGTGTGGTTGGACTTCTACCCTCAGATGCAGGAGATGATTTAGTTAAAAGAGTAATAGGGGTTTCAGGTGACACAGTCAAATGTTGTTCGAAAAATAATAAAATTTTAATCAACGGCGTTGAATTAATAGATGATAATTTCATTAAACCAGGAGCTGAAACCAATCAGGTCGAATTTGAAATAACAGTTCCAGAAAAAAGAATATTTGTTATGGGAGACAACAGACCAGATAGTAGAGATTCAAGATTTCATCTAGAAACCGCCTATGGCACAGTTCCTGAGAAAAATATTGTGGGAGTAGTTAATTTAAGGATTTGGCCTTTTTCTAGATTTTCCACATTAAAGATTCCTGAAAGTTTTACTTCAATTCCTGATGCCAC
>CAXBQJ010000101.1:0-4753 GCA_963977775.1 uncultured bacterium | reverse complement strand
ATTCTAGGAACAAATTAGAAAAATTAGCAACAGATTTAGTAATTGGAGTTGATCATTCTGCAAATCTTGCAATTATTCATACCCCAGCAGGGGCAGCCCAATATGTTGCATCAATTATTGATAATGCTTCATTAAATAAAGTCTTAGCAACAATTGCAGGAGACAACACTGTTTTGGTCGTTACCAAAGAACTAACAGATGGAAAAAAAGTCGCAAGTCAAATATGGGAATACGTTCAACATCATCGCTAGGCTGATGTTGTAGGGAAATGAGGAGCAAGTGACAAAGAAAGTTGTTTTGGCATATTCAGGTGGATTAGATACATCAGTTGCCATTGAATGGATAAAAGAAAAAACTGGCGCCGAAGTAGTTGCAGTTGCAGCTGATGTTGGTCAAGGTGGCGAGGACATGGAAATAATCAAGAAGAGAGCCTTAGCTTGTGGTGCTATTGATGCTGAAGTCCTTGATTTAAAAGAAGAATTTGCTAACGATTATTGCGCGCCCGCTTTGAAAGCAAACGCTTTATATATGGATCGATATCCATTGGTTTCAAGTCTTTCTAGGCCGATAATTTCAAAGCATCTAGTAGAGGCAGCCAAAAAACACGGTGCTTACATGGTTGGTCATGGATGCACTGGAAAAGGAAATGATCAAGTTCGATTTGAAGTTAGCATTGCAGCTTTAGATCCAGATTTAAAAGTATTTGCACCTGTAAGAGATTCAGGTATGACAAGAGATAAAGCGATTGCTTTTGCTACTGACAGAAATCTACCTATTGATGTTAACAAAAAGAATCCTTACAGCATTGATCAAAATGTTTGGGGAAGAGCAATAGAAACCGGTTTTCTTGAAGATATTTGGAATGCACCAATTGAAGACATTTATTCATATACTAAAAATCCTGCAGAAGAAAAGAATTTTGATGAAGTCTTGATAACTTTCGAAAAAGGCCTACCAACAAAAATTGATGGTCAAAATGTCTCCATGCTTCAAGCGATTGAAATTTTAAATAGAAGAGCAGGTGCTCAAGGAGTCGGAAGAATTGACATGGTTGAAGACAGATTAGTTGGTATAAAAAGTAGGGAAGTATACGAAGCTCCAGGAGCAATTGCTTTAATTACTGCGCATCAAGAATTAGAAAATGTTTGTTTAGAACGTGAATTAGCTAGATTCAAAAGAGGCGTTGAACAAAGATGGAGCGAGTTAGTCTATGACGGCCTTTGGTTTTCACCTTTAAGAAAAGCTCTAGATATTTTCATTGACGAAACTCAAAAAAATGTATCAGGTGAAATTCGCTTGAAGATGCATGGCGGCAGAGCATGGGTTACAGGAAGAAAAAGTAATGAATCTCTATACAGGTATGACCTTGCAACTTATGATTCTGAAGATACTTATGATCAGTCATGGGCAAAAGGCTTCATCGAAATCTTTGGAATGACTTCAAAAATTGCTGCCGACAGAGATCGAAAAAAT
Organism: uncultured bacterium; assembly: GCA_963977775.1. GTDB lineage: Bacteria > Actinomycetota > Actinomycetes > S36-B12 > UBA5976 > ATZT02. The sequence goes on along the minus strand of CAXBQJ010000101.1, from coordinate 3,280 downwards.
AAATAATGAATCAAGAAAAGAAACTTTGGGGAGGTAGGTTTTCTGACCAAACTGATTCTCGAATGTTTAATTTGTCAAAATCAACGCAGTTTGATTGGCGTCTTGCCCTAATTGATGTTTTACAAACCAGTGTGCACGTTAAGGGTTTACATAAATCCGGATTAATTTCTGATGAGGAAAAAGAGATAATCATTTCGAACTTATCTGAGATTTATAAAGATATAGATCAAGATAAAATTCAACCTGGTGAAAGAGATGAAGATGTACATACTGTTATTGAAAGAGTTTTAGAAAATCGAATCGGAAAAGTAGCAGGAAAAATTCGAGCTGGTCGAAGTCGAAATGATCAAATTGTTACAGATTTGAAAATATTTTTAAGATTATCCGCTCGAGAAATTAGTTCAGAAATACTTGAATTGATCAAAGAATTGAACAATCAAGCAATGGATAACTTAGATCAACTTTCGCCTGGATTTACTCACTTACAGCATGCTCAACCGGTTTCTCTAGGTCATGAAATAAATAAACATTCTTTTTCTCTACTTCGAGATATTCAGAGATTTACCGATTGGGACAAAAGAATAGATCAATCTCCCTTGGGCTCAGCTGCATTAGCAGGAACATCTTTGATTTCAGATCCATTGTGGATTGCAAAACAATTAGGTTTCTCTCAAATTAGCGATAACTCCATCGACGCAGTTTCAGATAGAGATTTTGTGGCAGAGTATCTATTCATTTGTGCCATGACATCAATTCATTTGTCTAAGTTGGCTGAAGAGATTATTTTGATGTCAACGAGTGAATTTAGTTATCTAACGTTAGATGATAGTTTCTCAACGGGATCATCAATAATGCCCCAAAAAAAGAATCCTGACGCTGCAGAACTTGCTAGAGGAAAAACTGGACGATTTATCGGTAATTTAAATTCACTTTTAATCACTCTTAAAGCACTGCCTTTTGCCTACAACAGAGATTTACAGGAAGATAAAGAAGTAGTCTTTGACTCACACGATAATCTTATTTTGATTTTGAAGGCTTTTACGGGAATGATTTCAACTATGAAATTCAATAAAAATAGATTAAAGGAATCAGCAATCAAATCCCATTCTTTAGCAACAGAAGTTGCTGATTATTTAGTTAGAAAAAATATTGCTTTTGCAGATGCTCATGAAATAAGTGGAAATTGTGTCAAACTAGCTGAAACTTTAAACAAGGAAGTTCATGAATTATCAATCAATGAATTTAAATCAATAAACAGTATCTTTGATAAAGATATTTTGAATTATCTTAACCCAACACAATCTTTGAAATCTAGAAATAATTTCATGGGAACTGCGCCAGATAATGTTGAAAATCAAGTAAAAAGAATTCAACAGCAAATGGCTGTATTTACAACATGGTCTGCAAAAAATCCACTTTTAGGTTTAAAAATATGAATTTATGGGAAGATTTAGAGTGGCGAGGTTTAATATCTCAATCCACAGATCCAGATTCATTAAAAGATTTACTTAATAATAAATCTATTACTTTTTATATTGGTTTTGATCCAACAGCTCCAAGTTTACATTTAGGTAATTTAATGCAAATACTTTTTGCTAAAAGACTTCAACTAGCAGGTCATAAACCTCTGGCCTTAGTGGGAGGAGCCACAGGACTAATTGGAGATCCCAAAGAAACTGGTGAAAGAAATTTAAATGAAGAAGAAATTGTTATTGACTGGACAAGTAAAATAGCTAAACAATTAATCAAGTACTTTGATTTTTTTGGAGCAAATAAATGCGAGGTTGTCAATAATTTTGATTGGACAAGCAAAATTGACGCCATTTCACTATTGCGCGATTTAGGAAAGCATTTCTCCATCAATAGAATGTTAGACCGCGAAGCAGTTTCTGCAAGATTAAATGCCTCTGGAATTTCTTATACAGAATTTTCATATGCAATCTTGCAAGCAAATGACTATTTAGAATTGAATAAAAAATTTGATTGTGTACTACAAACTGGCGGTAGTGATCAATGGGGAAATATTACTGCTGGTGTTGATTTGATACGAAGAGTTTTATCAAAATCTGTGCACGCATTAACGACCCCTTTGATGATAAAAGCAGACGGTAATAAATTTGGAAAGACTGAAGATGGCACAATATGGTTATCTCCAGATTTAACCAGTCCTTATTCGTTCTATCAATTTTGGCTAAATTCAGATGATCGAGATATTGAGAAATTACTTAAGTATTTCAGCTTGTCCTCAAGAAAAGATATCGAAGAAGTCCTTGACAAGAATAATGAAAATTTATCCTTAAGGATAGCTCAAAAATATTTAGCTAAAGAATTGACTATTTTAGTGCACGGAAAAGATATTTGTGATCAAGTTATAAATGCATCTGATGCATTATTTGGACAAGGTGAATTAAAAAATATCGACGAGAGTGTTTTGAAAGCAGCATTAAGTGAAACTGGTTTAGTTGAAATTGAAAACAAACAAAATTTACCAAATGTTATTGAAATATTGGTATTAACGAAACTTTGTGACTCAAAAAGTTCAGCAAAAAGAACTGTTGATGAAGGTGGAGCTTACATAAATAACGTAAGAATCAATGATCCACAATGGGTAGTGCAAAAAAATGACTTTTTACACGCCAAATACTTAGTTGTAAGAAGAGGTAAAAAATCTATGGCAGGAATTAAATTAGGGGGCTGAGATTGCCTCATAGGATTACTTAAGGTAAGTTAGATTCTTGTCGCTGCAAAATCACAAGGTTGATTTTGCTGCTCTTCTTGCATTTAGGTCGGTTAAGACCCTTGACACCCAGTTTGGGTGACAAGTCCCGCAGGATGGGTTATGACAAAAGGCCTCATTGAAAACTCGGGAGAGTTGATCTGATGCGCGCCTGTAACTTGAGAACTCAACAGTGTGCCGAGAAAGTTAATATCAATAACCCCGTTTATGGGGGTACTTAGTGTGCCTTCATAACGGTATGAAATTCCTTTAGTTAGACAATTTATAAGCAAACTAGCTTGTTTTGTCCGCTAGAGATCAAATTCGAAGTTTCAACGGAGAGTTTGATCCTGGCTCAGGACGAACGCTGGCGGCGTGCTTAACACATGCAAGTCGAACGATGAAATGGAGCTTGCTCCATGGATTAGTGGCGAACGGGTGAGTATCACGTGAATAACCTGCCCTTAATTTTGGAATAACCCAGGGAAACCTGAGCTAATACCGAATAAGTAAACCTGTGGCATCACATGGTTTTGGAAAGTTTTTCGATTAAGGATGGATTCG
>CAXBQJ010000100.1:0-4769 GCA_963977775.1 uncultured bacterium | reverse complement strand
AGTTTTTACACTGGGGCCAGCAAGCCTTTAAAACCTTTAAAGTAGTCCCTCCTGGCATCGGAATTGTCCACCAAGTCAATTTAGAATATCTAGCTTCTGTTATTACTCCACTACCAAAAGAAGATGGCAACACTCTATATTACTTTGACACGGTTGTAGGAACAGACTCTCATACAACGATGATCAATGGTCTTGGCGTTTTAGGATGGGGGGTTGGAGGCATTGAAGCAGAAGCGGCATTATTGGGTCAGCCGGTCTCGATGTTAATTCCTAAAGTAGTTGGATTCAAATTAAACGGTGAATTACCCCTTGGAACTACCGCCACCGATTTGGTTTTAGTAATTACCGAAATGCTTCGTAAGCATGGAGTTGTTGGAAAGTTTGTCGAGTTCTATGGTCCAGGCGTTACAGCACTTCCTATGGCAAATCGCGCCACGATTGGAAATATGTCACCCGAATACGGTTCAACCTGTGCCATCTTCCCAATCGATGAAGAAACGCTGCGTTATCTAAAGCTAACTGGCCGCTCTAACGAACAAATTGAATTAGTTGAAAAATATGCAAAGCAAGTTGGCCTCTGGCACGATCCAGATGCAACTCCTAGATATTCCGAACACTTGGAATTGGATTTGGCTACCGTTGTTCCATCAATCTCCGGTCCAAAGCGTCCGCAAGATCGCATTTCTCTAACTGAAGCCAAGAGTGCATATGAAAAAGTAAGTACCAATTATTTTTCCGAGAGAACAAATAAAGAGGCAGTTGAAATTGAATTAAATGGTGCAAAAACGTCAGTTAAGAACGGCGATGTAGTGATTGCTTCAATCACCTCTTGCACCAACACATCCAATCCCAGCGTGATGTTGGGCGCAGCGCTCTTAGCTAAGAAAGCGGTAGAGAAGGGGCTTAAGAGCAAACCTTGGGTTAAAACTACTTTGGCCCCAGGTTCTCAAGTTGTTACTGACTATTTAAATAAAGCTGGATTAACTCCATATTTAAACAAACTTGGCTTTGATCTTGTTGGATATGGCTGCACCACATGTATTGGTAATAGTGGGCCGTTACCAGAGGCAATAAGTGCTGGAATTAACCAAGCAGATTTAGCTGTAGTTTCTGTTTTAAGTGGAAATAGAAATTTTGAAGGAAGAATCAATCCTGATGTGAAAATGAATTATTTAGCATCACCACCTTTGGTTGTTGCATACGCAATTGCAGGAACTATGAATATTGATTTGAATAATGAAAAACTTGGAGTTTCAACTCAAGGAAATCCTGTTTATTTGAAAGATATTTGGCCAAGTTCAAAAGAAATTCAAGAAAGTATTAATGAAGCCATAGACAGTGAAATGTTTACTAAGAGATACGCAGACGTTTTTAAAGGGGATCAAAGATGGCAAAAACTTCCTACCCCAACAGGTAAAACATTTACTTGGTCAAATAAATCGACTTATGTTAGAAAGCCGCCGTATTTTGAAAATATGCCAAAACATCCACAAAATGTGGGCAACATTAAAAAAGCTCGAGTTCTTGCTTGGTTAGGAGATTCTGTGACAACTGATCATATTTCTCCTGCCGGAAACATAAAAATTGATTCTCCTGCCGGAAAATATTTACAAGAAAATGGCATTGAAAAGAAGGATTTTAATTCCTACGGCTCTCGCCGAGGAAATCATGAGGTAATGATTCGTGGAACTTTTGCAAACATAAGACTTAAAAACAAATTATTAAAAGATGTTGAGGGTGGTTACACCTTTAACTTTATTAAAAATAAGCAAGATTTTATTTATGATGCAAGTGTTGACTATATATCTCAAAATATTCCACTAATTATTTTGGCAGGTGTTGAATATGGTTCTGGTTCATCAAGAGATTGGGCTGCCAAAGGAACAGCATTATTAGGAGTTAAAGCTGTTATTGCAGAATCTTATGAAAGAATTCATCGCAGCAATTTAGTTGGTATGGGAGTTTTGCCTCTGCAATTTATGGATGGAGAAAATGCGGAAAAATTAGGTTTAAATGGTTCCGAAACCTTTGATATTCAAGGTATTGAGGAATTGAACAATAATTCGATCCCAAAAACTTTAAAAGTAATTGCAAATAGTGAAAAAGAATTTCAAGTAAAACTCAGAATAGATACTCCAGGTGAAGCAGATTATTATCGAAATGGTGGAATTTTGCCCTTTGTTTTAAGACAACTTGCCAAGTAGATATGAAAAAAAATTTAGTAGCAGGAGTTGACTCTTCAACTCAATCAGTAAAAGTTGTTATTCGAGATGCCGAATCTGGGGAATTGATCAGAGAAGCAAGAGGTTCTCATCCAGATAAAACAGAAATAGACCCACAAATTTGGTGGAATGAATTAACTAAAACTTCACAAGGATTGTTTGAAGATGTAAAAGCTATCTCAATTGGAGCACAACAACATGGAATGGTTGTTATTGATGAAAATAAGAATGTTGTTAGAGATTCACTTTTATGGAATGACACAAGATCAGCACAAGATGCGACTGATTTAATTAAAGAATTTGGTGGAGCAAAAAATTGGGCAGATGCTGTGGGTTCTGTGCCTGTTGCTTCATTTACAGTTACAAAACTTCGATGGCTTGCAAAAAATGAACCAAATAATGCGAAAAAAGTTTGCGGTGTCATGTTGCCTCATGATTTTTTATCTTGGAACTTAATGGGAAAACCAGACACTTACAAAACAGATAGGGGAGATGCATCAGGCACTGGGTATTGGTCACCAATTACAAATGAATATAGAAAAGATTTATTGAAACTTGCTTTTGGAAAAGAAATTCAAGTTCCAGAAATTGCTAAGCCAAATGAAATAATTGGAACTACTGAATCTGGAATACCGATTGGTCCTGGTTCAGGTGACAACATGGCAGCAGCACTTGGCTTGGGTGCAAAAACAGGTGACATTGTTATTTCTCTTGGAACATCTGGCACTGCATACACAGTATTAGCTAAACCCACAAATGATGAAACTGGAATTGTGGCAGGTTTTGCAGATGCGACAGGAAATTATCTTCCTTTAGCTTGTACATTAAATGCAGCAAGAGTAATAAATGCAGGTGCTGCAACTTTAAATGTTTCATTAGATGAATTTTCAAAATTAGCGTTAAGTGCAAAACCTGGTTCTGAGGGTTTAGTTTTATTACCATTTTTAGATGGGGAAAGAACTCCTAACTTGCCAAATGCAACTGGTTCTTTACATGGTTTAACAAGAAATAATTTAACTCCAGCAAATTTTGCAAGAGCATGTATAGAGGGAATGCTTTGTTCACTTGCCGAAGCAAGTGATGTATTAACAAACTTTGACAAAAATTCAAAACCAAACAGAGTTGTTTTAATTGGTGGTGCAGCTGCATCACTTGCAGTTCAAGAGATTGCTACGACTTTGTTTAAAGTTCCTGTTCATATTCCTGCCGCATCTGAATATGTTGCAGATGGGGCAGCAAGACAAGCTGCCTGGGCAATAAGTGGAGCAAATGAGCCACCAATTTGGGAAAGTAAAGGCAATATAGTCAAAGAGTCTAATTTTAAAGATTCTGTAAGAATTGCCTATAAAAATGCCTTTGAATCTTTATATAAATAGACATTAGAAAAATTTGTGACGAAAAGTTATCGAAAAGTAATGATTTTGGCGCTTGATCGTGACCACCTTTATTGGACTCAAATTATTACCTCAAGGTAAGTTATTCCTCAATAGCAAGTCTTTTGCAATAAATTCCATTTTGAAAGAGGTCCTAAATGAGTGGCGCTTTGACTCCAAAAAGGGAAGATAAATTCGCATTTGGTCTTTGGACCATAGGTCATTCTGGTAGAGATCCTTTCGGTGAAGCAACAAGACCACCGATTTATCCTGCAGATTTTGTAAGAAAACTTGGTGAATTAAATGTTTGGGGAGTTTCATTTCATGATGATGATTTACTTCCATACGGTTCATCACTTGCAGAACAAGACAAAATAAAAAAAGATTTCAGAAAAGCATTAGATGATTCTGGTGTTGTAGTTTCAATGGCAACTACAAATCTTTTCACGCATCCTGTTTTTAAAGATGGTGCTTTTACATCAAATGATCCTCAAATTAGAAAGTATGCAATTCAAAAAGTTTTAAAAGCTCTTGATGTCGGTGCAGAATTTGGTGCACCAACTGCAGTTTTTTGGGGTGGAAGAGAAGGCGTTGAAGCTGCAGGATCAAAGTATCCATTAGATGCATTAGAAAGATATAGAGAAGCACTTAATTTCTTTATCGGCTACATAAAAGATAAAGGTTACAAAATGCGCATGGCTTTTGAACCTAAACCAAATGAACCAAGAGGCGACACATTTTTACCTACCATTGGTCATGCTCTTGCATTTATCGAAACTTTAGATGATCCAAGCATGGTGGGAGTAAATCCAGAAGTTGCGCACGAAACTATGGCTGGATTATCTTTCTATCAAGGTGTTGCTCAAGCAATTTGGCAAAAAAAATTATTTCACATTGATTTGAATGATCAAAAAATTGGAAGATATGACCAAGATCTTCGCTTTGGTTCAGAAGGAATCAAAGATAATTTCTTTTTAGTTAGATTGTTAGAAAAGACTGGTTATTCTGGTCCAAAACATTTTGATTCAAGACCGTATCGAAATGAACACGGTGATGGAATATGGGAATTTGCTAAAAATTCTATGAAAAATTACTTAGCACTTGCAGAAAAAGCACGCGCATACGATGCTGATCCAGAAGTTAAAGAAGCCCATAAAGTTTCTGCACACGATTC
>CAXBQJ010000099.1:0-4807 GCA_963977775.1 uncultured bacterium | reverse complement strand
TTAGCTTCTGGAAACTATTTTGACTCAAGCAAAAATGACTCAGATCAAGAATTAAGAATTAAAGAACCAAAAATTTATCAAGGATTACTTGATTTAAGAACTCGAATTATTGAAAAACCCCATCTTGTGGAAAAAATCAAAAAATCCTATGAAATCAAAAACACCATGGGCTATGGCATTAATTCATTTGTGGACTATCTAAAACCCATCGATATTTTGACTCATCTTTTAGTGGGCAGTGAAGGAACTCTCGGTTTTATTGCCGAAGCAACTTTTAACACTATTAATCTATTACCAGAAACTGCAACAAGTCTTTTAATCTTTGAAAATCTAAATGAAGCCACAAAAGCTTTACCAAGTCTAAAAAATAGTGGGGCTAAAGTAATTGAACTTCTAGACATTTCCTCTCTCAAAGTTGCGCAAAGAGAAAAAATGGCAGATTCAGTTTTGAAAGATTTAGTATTTCAGGAAAATGCTGGATTACTTGTGGAATATCAAACCGCACATAGCGATGAACTTGATGACCAAATACTGCAAGCAAATCAATTATTCAAAGAATTAGGCATCAAAGATGCCAAATTGACTAAAGATTTAACTACCAAAAATGAGTTATGGCACGCCAGAAAAGGCCTTTATGCCGCAGTTGCTGGCAATCGACCAAAAGGCACCACTGCCCTTTTGGAAGATATTTCAGTGCCGATGCAAAATTTGCATGAAACTACAAATGAGTTATCAAAATTATTAACAAAACATCAATATTTTGATTCAGTTATTTTTGGTCATGCTAAAGATGGCAATTTGCATTTCTTATTAAACGAGAAGTTTCAAGACGAAAAATCCCTTAAAAGATATGAAGACTTCACTCTTGAAATGGTTGATTTAGTTTTAAGCCAAGAAGGATCTCTCAAGGCAGAACATGGCACGGGCCGAATCATGGCTCCTTTTGTAAAAAAACAATTCGGTGAAGAGCTTTATCAAGTAATGGTTGATTTGAAAAAACTTATTGACCCGACAAATCTTTTAAATCCTGGGGTAATAATCAACAATGACCAATCCATCCATATTCAAAATTTAAAAACTTCCCCCACCATTGATCAAGAAGTTGATCGATGTGTGGAATGTGGATACTGCGAAACAGTTTGTCCAAGTAAAGACTTAACTCTTACCCCTCGCCAAAGAATTACTCTTCGAAGAGCAGAAAAAATCGCACAATTAAATAATGATGAGAAAACACTTCACGCCATAAAAGAAAAGTATGACTACCACTCAGTTGACACATGTGCAGTTGATGGCATGTGCAAATCTGCATGTCCTGTCCACATAAATACAGGGGACTTAGTTAAAAGATTAAGAAGTGAAAGACAAAGTTTTTTCTCTCAATTGATTGGCTTAATTGCGAGCAAGAACTGGTCATTGGTCACCAAACTCTTATCGAAAGTTTTAACTACTGCTAAAAAATTTCCTCCCCACTTGGTTATTGGTATCAATACTTTCTTGCGCCAAATTGGGGGGAATAATTCTCTTCCGCAATGGAATCCAGGTCTTCCCATAGGTGGAAATCCTAGAAAATCATTGAACACTGTTAATCCAGATTTAGTATTTTTCCCAAGTTGTGTTTCATCTTTGTTTGGTGAAAGTAATTCTGCAACAAGTTTTCTTAATCTTTGCAAAAAAGCAGGTCTTAGAGTTTTAATTCCTGAGGCAATTGATGAATTATGTTGCGCAACCCCCTGGTCTTCAAAAGGATTGACTCAAGGTTATGAAGAAATGGCACTAAAAACAAAAAGCTCATTATTAAAAGTTTTAGAAAATCCTCAAACCTTGGTGGTTTCTGATTCAACTTCTTGCAGTCTTGGCCTTCACCATATTTTTGAACACACTGATGTAAAAATTCAGGATGTTTTAGAGTTCGTGGCAGATAATTTACTTTCAAAAATTGTTCTAAAAAATAGATTAAAATCTTTAGCCCTTCATCCCACCTGCTCAGGGGTTGAACTTGGATTGGGTAAAGATTTAGAAAAAATAGCTCACTTTATTTCCCAAGAGGTTGTAATTGCTCAAGATTGGTCATGCTGTGGTTTTGCTGGTGATCGAGGTCTTTTGCATCCGGAATTGACAAAATCTGCCACAAGAAAAGAAAGTGAAGAAATCAACAAATTAATTTTTGAAGCTTATGCCTCATCCAACAAGCCTTGCCAAATTGCATTAAGTACAGCTACAGGTAAGAACTTTGTTCACATTATTGAACTTTTAGATCAACTTAGTTGAAATCGCCTTTCTGATTACAGGAGCTATATTTTCAATCATTTGACTTGCCCCCATGGGCCCATTTGCAGAAGTAATTTCTGCTACTTCTTGTTGGATGATAAATCCTGCGTGAGCAATTTCTAGCATGCTTATTTGATTATTTTTTATCCGCACATAATTAGTGGCTACTAAAGCTCCCAAGATGCCTGCTAAAACATCACCAGATCCTGCTGTTGCAAGATATGTTGTGGAACTTGCTAGTTCAAATACTTTTTTGCCATCAGTAATGATGGTGGTATTTCCTTTTAAAAGCACAGTAGTGGAAAAATCTTGACTTGCTTTTTTAGCCCATTTAATGGGGTCTTTTCTAATTTGGGCTAGATCCACATTTTCATTATTCGCTGAAAAAAGTGCTTGTAATTCTTTATAGTGCGGGGTTATTAAACAAGGACTCTGCGTGTGTTTTACAAAATTTATGGCACCTGCATCAAGCACAGTTGGTACTTTTTGATTTATTAGCTTCTTAATTTTTTGCCTGCTTAGAAAATTTCCTCCCCCAGATGAAATCCCTGATCCAATAAGTAAGCCTTGAACTTGGCCACTTTGTATTACGACCTCAGGACTTTTTTCCAATACTAAATAGCAAACTTTCTTATTGTTTACTAAAAATCGAATCATCCCCACCCCTGTGCGAGAAGCTGATTTGGTGGTTAAAACTGCTGCACCAGGATATTTTTTTGATCCAGCAAATACACCAAGAACTCCTCTGGAATATTTATCATCATTTATAGAGGGTTTTTGAAAGACTTTTTTCACAACTTGGCGATCAATTCTTCTCATAATCAAAGAATATTGCCTTTCAAAAAATGAGTGTGCAAGTAAGTCAAGCGCAAGGACCAAGTAAAAGTCTTGTGGTGGGTAGACTTTAGGGGCTAAAAAAATTTATGACTAAAAAACAAATCAGAATCGATATTTCGGCTCTCAAGGTTTCAAGAGATTTTCGCCTCATTTTTTCTGCTGGCGTAATTTCAAACTTTGGCTCGATGATGACCTATGTTGCTATGCCTTTTCAGATTAAAGAAATAACCAATAGTTATCTGTGGGTTGGGGCTGTGGGCATCGTGGAAACAATTCCCCTAATTGTTTTTGGACTCTATGGCGGAGTTTTAGCAGATGCTTTTAACAGAAAAAAATTGATCTGGATTTCAGAATTTGCCGCCATGATTGTTTCAATTTTGCTTTTATTCAATGTGATTTTGGGTCTAAATTCCCCTGTTTTAATTTTGGTTTTAGCGGCAATATTTGCTGCAACTGATGGAATTTTTAGACCAGCTGTTGATGCCACCACACCTCAAGTGGTGCCATATAAAAATCTTGCTTCCGCTGGAGCCCTAAATTCGTTGCGCCATCAAAGTGCTTCGATTGCAGGTCCCATGATTGGTGGAGTAATACTTGCCGCAGGTGGTATTGCTCTTGCTTATTTCATCGACGTTTTAACTTTTGTAATCTCATTGTATTTATTAATAAAAATTAAAAATGCTTTTCCAAGTGGTGGTGCAGAAAATCCATCATTAAAAAGAATTAAAGAAGGTATCAAATATGCCTTATCTAGAAAAGATCTATTAGGAACTTATCTAGTTGATCTCTCAGCTATGTTTTTTGCATTCCCTTATGCCCTTTTTCCTTTCGTGGCAGATCAATTAGGTGGTGCTTGGACCCTGGGCTTTTTATATGCAGCTATTCCAGCAGGTGCTTTGATAGCAACTTTGACAAGTGGTTGGTCAAATCATGTTTCCAGACACGGTCGAATCATTGCTTTAGCAGCATGTGGGTGGGGTTTGGGAATTATTTTGTTTGGACTTGTTCATTCTTTTGTTTTTGCAATCATCGGATTGATGATTGCAGGATTTTTTGATCAAATATCTGCCATATTTCGTGGACTTATCTGGAATCAATCCATCCCAGATCACTTAAGAGGTCGACTTGCCTCCATCGAAATGCTTAGTTATTCAGTTGGTCCACAACTTGGTCAAGTAAGAGGTGCAGTATTTGCAAAAGTTGGTGGTCTTGAATTCTCTTTAATATCAGGTGGAATTCTTACAATTGCAAGTTCAATAATTTTTAGTGCAATGTTGAAAGATTTCTACAAATATGACGTAAATACCAATGTTTTTGCAAAAAAATTAAAAGAATTTCGCGAAAAAAGTGTGATTTCTGACCCCAATATGTAGTGTTTTTTGCACACAATATTTATCTATGCAAAATAAGTGATTGTCAAAAAAACCCCTCTGACCTGCGAAAATGCACCCCTTTTTGCATTAATTTTTTTATTTTTTTAATCAATATTTATGTATGAAAATTGTAAAAAAATTAATAAAAAATAATTGCGACACGGCGCGTCAAAATACGCGTTACTTGGTGACAATATGCATTTCTTCTGGAACGATTAGTTATTAAGAATCTTCTGTGCTTTCCGGAACAGAAGAAAACTCGCCAGGAGGAATTGTGGCAAAAAGAAGAAAAAAGGCAGCAGCAGCTCCAAAGCGCCGTCGCCGTAAAA
>CAXBQJ010000098.1:0-4868 GCA_963977775.1 uncultured bacterium | reverse complement strand
GCCCTGCTAAATGGCACGACAATACTAGTAAGCACCATTCATTGGAAACGCTAAAGTCTGCTTGGACAAGCATATATCAAAAAACCAATGCTGAAACTAAAGCTTTAGCCGAAGCTCAAGCAAATCCTGGTGTGGAAGTTTGTAAAACCTGGTCGTATACAAGCACATTTAATGGATCTGGGGGAGGAGGGACTTGTGTCACAATTCCTCTAGCTGCAAAAAAAATTGACGATACTTTGGCTGCAAATAAAATTGCCGAAATTAGAGCAAAACTTGAAGCAGATCCTCAATATGCAGTTTTACGTTACGGAATTGGTAATCAAACTTTTGATTACTCTGCCACTGAAAGAGCTGCATTACTTGATCAATGGGCAGCAAATATGGCAGGAAGTGAATTAGCAAAACTTGCAGCAAGTAGAAAAGCTGCTAAAAATCCTGGATTAAGAGTTTGTAGTGATTGGGCTTTAGGAAATCAAAGTGGTCAACAATGTGACTATGTGCCGGTTGCTCTAACTTCTAAAGCAATTATTTCCTCAGTTACTGAACAATTAGAAGGTTTAAATTTATCAGAAAAACTAGATAAAAAAGTAAACAAATTTGTCAAATCAGTGGATGCCGCAATCCCCGATGAAACAAATGCAAAGTTAGTTGTAGTGCCCAAAGCTCCCAAGGGACTTAGTCAAACTATTTCCGTGCAAAATCCTGATGATTGCCGTTCAAAAGGTAGAAAAGTAAAAATAGAAAAAGGTGCCATCTGTGAAATTAAAATAGAATTGGCAATTACTGAGGAAATAAAAATAAATTTTGCTCAAACAATAAAGCGAACCTAAAACCTTTTTTGACATTGGTATATATTTCTTATATCAATCATGAATAAGACATCGTTTTCTTTCACAATAGAAAAACAATTAAGCGCTGAAAAAAATCACTTAGCTCGTGCTGGAACAATTCACACACCTCATGGCGAAATAGCAACTCCTGCTTTCATTCCAGTTGGCACTAAAGCAACGGTTAAATCAGTTTTACCTGAAGTTATGAAGGATTTAGGAGCAAATGCGCTTTTAGCAAATGCTTATCATCTTTATCTTCAACCAGGTCCAGAAATCATTGATGAAGCAGGCGGACTAGGAAAATTTATGAATTGGGCTGGCCCAACTTTTACAGACAGTGGCGGTTTTCAAGTTTTATCTTTGGGAGTTGGCTATAAAAAAGTAATCGCCATGGATCCCCAAAATTTTGAAACTAAAGATGTTATTGCTAGTGATAAAGATCGCCTTGCTCATGTTGATGATGATGGAGTTAATTTTAAATCTCATTTGGATGGTTCGATGCATCGATTTACCCCAGAATTTTCAATGCAAGTTCAACATAAAATCGGTGCAGATATTATTTTTGCGTTTGATGAGTGTACGACTTTATTGAATACAAGAAGTTATCAAGAGAAATCCTTGGAAAGAACTTACCTTTGGGCAAAACGATGTATCGCTGAACATGAAAAATTAACGATAGAAAGAAAAAATAAACCTTATCAAGCATTATTTGGTGTTATTCAAGGTGCACAATATGAAGATTTGAGAAAAAAAGCTAGTAAAGAATTAGCAGAATTAAATTTCGATGGATTTGGGATAGGCGGTGCATTAGATAAAAATCAACTTGGCACGATTGTTAAGTGGGTAAATGAGGAATTACCTGCCTCAAAACCACGACACCTTTTAGGAATTGGGGAGCCAGAGGATTTATTTGTGGGAGTTGAAAACGGGGCAGACACATTTGATTGTGTGGCAGCCTCAAGAGTTGCAAGAAACAATGCAGTTTATTCAAATGCGGGCCGTTTTAATGTTTCAGTAAGTGCGTATAAAAAAGATTTCTCGCCAATTGAAGAAACTTGTGGTTGTTATACGTGTAAAAATTATACAAAAGCTTATTTAAATCATTTAATTCGTGCTAAGGAAATGCTTGCCTCAACACTTTTAACAATACATAATGAGTATTTTATTGTAAATCTTGTTTCAAAAATGAGACAATCAATTATTGATGGAAATTTTAATGAATTCAAAAATGAATTTTTAGGTAAATATAAATTTTCTAAAGGCGATAACTAATTTCTTTGGTTTTAATAAATTTTATAACAGGATATGTTATAGGTAATAAAACGACTTCTAATAAAGTTTTATAAATATAACCTATTAATACATATTTAAGGAAATCAAATCCAGTTAAAATGCCATAAAATGCAATAAAGCAAAAGACAAAAGTATCTGCAAATTCACCAACTACAGTTGAACCAATTAATCGAAGCCATAATTTTTTTTCTTTTGTTTTTTGTTTGATTTTTACCAAAACATAAGAATTTAATAATTGACCAGACAAAAACCCACTTATACTTGCTAAAACTATTTGGGGAACAAACCCAAGAATTGCTTCAAATGAAGATTGGTTATCCCATTGATTTGCAGCAGGGGAGTATTGAATTAATAAAAAAGTTATTGATGCAAGTATTGAAAGACTAAAGGCAGTAAAAATAGCTCTACGTGTAGCTTTAAATCCATAAACTTCACTTAAAACATCTCCAACAACATAAACTAAGGGAAATAAAAATGCTCCACCATCGGTAATAATTGGTCCGAATTCGATGAGCTTGACTGCACCAATGTTAGAAATTAAAAGTAGACCACAAAAAATAGCCAATAAGTAGGGGTAATACCCATTTGCTTCTTTAGCAAAGTGAACTTTATTTTGATCTATATTTGTGGTGGTCACAATTCTGTATTCAACCACGGCGTACTCTTGTATATGTATGACAACTCGCACCTATTTTGTTAGAACTTTTGGATGTCAGATGAACGAACATGACTCTGAAAGACTTTCAGGCTTGTTAGAAAACGCAGGCTATATCGCAACCGATAGTGAAGATGCCGATGTAGTTGTTTATAACACCTGTGCAGTTAGAGAAAATGCTGATAATAAATTGTATGGAAATTTAGGAATGCTTTATAAGACAAAAGAAAAAAGACCTGGAATGCAGATTGCAGTAGGCGGCTGTTTAGCCCAAAAAGATAAAGAATTAATTCAAGAAAAAGCTCCTTGGGTAGACGTAGTTTTTGGCACACATAATTTTGGATCGTTACCTGTTTTACTTGAAAGAGCAAGAGTTAACCAAGAAGCACAAATCGAAATTCTTGAGGCATTAGAAGTTTTTCCTTCAAATTTGCCGACTAAAAGAGATTCAATTCATTCTGCGTTAGTTGCAATTAGTGTTGGGTGTAATAACACTTGCACTTTTTGCATAGTGCCTTCACTTCGTGGAAAAGAAAAAGATAGAAGAGCAGGCGAAATTTTAGATGAAATAAAAACTTTGGTCTCGCAAGGTGTAATTGAAATTATGTTACTTGGACAAAATGTAAATTCATATGGAGTTGAATTTGGAGATAAATACGCATTTGGAAAATTATTAAGAGCATGCGGCAATATTCAAGGTTTGGAAAGAGTTAGATTTATTTCTCCTCATCCAAAAGATTTCACCGATGATGTTATTTCTGCGATGGCAGAAACTACAAATGTCATGCCTCATCTTCACATGCCACTTCAATCAGGTAGCGACAAAGTTTTAGCAGATATGAAACGTTCGTATAGGCGAGAAAAATATCTTGGAATTATTGAAAGAGTTAGAAAGCAAATTCCAGATGCATCGATAACAACAGATATTATTGTTGGATTTCCTGGAGAGACCGAGAAAGACTTTCAAGACACAATTGATTTAGTTAAACAAGCAAAATTTGATTCAGCATTTACGTATCAATATTCAAAAAGACCTGGTACTCCAGCGGCAGAAATGCCTAATCAAATTGATCCAAAAGTAATTAATGAAAGATACGAAAGATTAGCAAAAGTAATAAATACGGTTGTCTTAGAACAAAATAAAATGCAAATTGGAAAAAATGTTGAAGTACTTGTATCGGAAAGTCAAGGAAGAAAAGAAGAGTTCAAAAACACTATGTCTGGAAGGACAAAAGATTTTAGATTAATAAATTTCACTCCACAAAAAGATCAATTTATAAGACCTGGTGATTTTGTTGAACTTGTTTGGGCAACAAATGATGTTGGCATTCAAGTAGAAACGATTGCTGCTGGAACAACGCCCACTTCTCCCAGAGTTCCGTCTATTATCTTTACGGCTACTCAGGTCATGTACACCCAGCTTGGTCCCACGGGTCCAACTGGCTTCACCGGCCCCACTGGCCCCACTGGGCCGACGGGCGCTCAAGGGACTGCGGGCACTACGGGAGCCACCGGCCCGACTGGCCCGACTGGCCCGACCGGGCCGACGGGAACGCAGGGAACGACCGGCACTACTGGCGCGACTGGCCCAACAGGTCCTACTGGCCCGACTGGTCCGACCGGAGCGGCTTCAAGTGTTGCTGGCCCAACTGGCCCCACGGGGCCGACTGGGCCGACTGGACCTAATCAAGCTCTTGGGCTTACGCTCCAATCCGCACAAACAACTTCGTTTAATGCGACGGCAGGAAACTGCTATCCAATTAACTGCACTTCAGGAACGCTTACGGTGACAATGCCTGCGTCTGCAACGCTTGGCGATTGCATCGAATTTGATAAATACGGGTTAAACGCTTTAACGATGAATTTGAACGGACTAAAATACTACGGATCGACATCGAATCAGGTATCGACCGCCGAAGGGATTACTATTTTGCGTTATACTGGAGCAACACGCGGGTGGGTTGACGTATGACTATTTTTGGCGGCGGTTCTCCAACAGCAGGCATTGTAAATCTTTATGGGACGCAAACCGTAACCATAACCGTTCCTCTATGGGCGCGTCGTGTTTGGTGCGGCGGAATGGGCGCTGG
>CAXBQJ010000097.1:0-4960 GCA_963977775.1 uncultured bacterium | reverse complement strand
AATTATCAAAAATCTGAAAAACCAGATTTCACAGTTGCCAAATTAAATGGCACCGCTAAAACTGCCAAAGGAGTTTTACCCCACGCAGATTTAGAAATAGCTGTTTACCCAAATTCAATGAGTGGTGCTCACGGTGAAGATGGGGGCAAACATCCAGATTGGGTTAGCTATGGACCAACATCAAATTTTCAAGTTCCCGCAAATACCCACGTCACTATAACTATCAAACAATATGACGGTGGAGAAAAATTACGCAGTCCATACTTTAGAAGCGTGATTGGCACTGTTGATGGTAACGCAACTTGGAATGGAAAACCATACACAGAATTAGCCCTAGATGAAATTGGCCATACTTTTACAATTCATAGTTTGCCAACTAATCAAGATGACTTCTTTTTAAATGTGCCACTTCCATTAGTAGATGAAGATATTTTGGTTGCCGCTGAAGATAAAGGAGAATACCCAGAACCACAAGTAATTGTTTTCTCATTTATCACCGGTGGTCCTGGTGAATATGTTTGGAACTGTGAATTTCCTTGCGGAGATGGAACGTATGGAAACTTTGGTGATGCTATGAGCTCCCTTGGTTACATGGCAGGAAAGTTCAAGGTGGTTTAAATGACATTAATTAAAGGTGACAATAAAAAACCTTGGTATAAACAAAAAGATGTTAGAGCAATAACTGTTATTTGGTTAGTTTTAACTGTTCTTTTAGTACTAAATGGTTTGTATTTAATTCCATATTTAATGGGAGTGCAAGCTTCAGACACAATGGAAGATGTTGTTCGAACCATGATTTACTTCACGGTTGCTGCAGCACCTGTTGCGTCTTTAGTTTTTGCAATTGCAATTTATAGTTTGTTTGGATGGAGATATAAAGGAAACAATGCTCCAACAACTGATGGTCCTGCAATTCGATCAAACAATGTTGTTACCTCAACTTGGGTATTAGCCTCAAGTATTTTGTGCTTGGGACTTTTAGTTTGGGGCTTATCTTTAATGTCTGCCATCCACACTGAAAACTCACCTGCTGAAGAATCTATGGTGGTAAATGTTTATGGCCAACAATGGGCTTGGAGTTATTCCTATCCAGAAAATCGAAACGTTGAATCCCATGAACTCTATTTACCAGTTGATACTCAAATAGTTTTCAAAGTTACTTCATACGATGTAGTTCACTCATTTTGGATTCCTGAAATGGGAACCAAAATTGATGCAAATCCAGGTGCTGTAACAGAAACTAAAACAAAACCAAACAAAATAGGCGTTTACACAGTTCGATGCGCTGAACTTTGTGGTTTATACCATTCACAAATGCAAAATCGAGTTCATGTTGTAAGTAAAGAAGATTTTAAAGCTTGGGTTTCTGAACAAAAGCAATTTGCCTACAATGCACCAACTGAGGAGGAGCAATCATGACATTGCTTGGATCAAAACACGCAAAACAAAAATCAGTGGGAATAATGCAACGATTAAATATTTTCACTGCTATTGCTGGTGGAATTATTCTTTCCTATATAACTTGGAAAAGTGCCAACATGTATTTACCAGGCGAAGATTCACCTTCAAGAAATAATTTTGCAATTACCCTTGCATTATTTGGATGGTCAATTGGATTCATGATTGGAATTGGTGCCTTTGTTGGTCCATTTAGATGGATATTTGGCAAAGATTTAAATCAGGATGAAGTACATTTCTTAGCTGGAAAAGATCAAGGTATTTCAAGATATTTCAGATTCACAACAGATCATAAAGTTGTTGGAATTCAATATTTAGTGATAACCATGATTTTATTTGGTGTAGCAGGAATAATGGCAATGATTATTAGAACTAATTTAGCTTCAGCAAATAGTCAAATAGTTAATGCTTCTGCCTACAACAATTTAGTTGGATCTCATGGCATAACCATGATTATTGCCACCATCATTATGGTTACTGGTCCATTCGGAAACTTCATATTGCCAATAATGATTGGTGCGCGAGATATGGCATTTCCAAGACTAAACGCATTAAGTTTTTGGTTAATTGCAGCAGCCGTTCCAGTTTTATTATCAGGATTTTTCTTAGGAGGTATTACAACTGGATGGACTGCTTATGCTCCACTTTCATCGCAATCTGCTCCAGGAATGAATGCCTATGCCGTGACAATAATTGTGTTTGCAGTTTCAAGTGCAGTAGCTGGTGCAAATATCACTACAACCACTTTAAAAATGCGCACCAAAGGTATGACTTGGAATCGAACACCAATATTTGTTTACGGTGCTGTAGTTAGTGTGGCACTTGCAATCCCAGCATTTCCAATGTTTATGGCATCACAAATATTTAGTTTGATGGATCGTGGCATTGGCACAACTTTCTACAACGCAACAGGTGGAGGAAGTGCTTGGTTGTACTCAAATCTATTTTGGTTAATGGGACATCCAGAAGTTTATGTAATATTGTTACCTGCAATTGGTGCATTAATGGAAATCACCACAGTTTTTGCCAGAAAACCTTTGTTCTCATTTAGAGCTGCCGTAATGGGAATGGCCGGTATTGCAGGTTTGAGCGTTTTAGTTTGGGCGCACCATATGTTTGCTGCCGGTTGGGCACCTGCACTAGATGGTCCATTCATGGTTACAACCGAATTAATTTCTATTCCTACCGGTTTACTTTTCCTAGTAGTTTTAGGAACTTTATGGCGTGGACGTATTTGGTTAAAACTTCCAATGATGGCGGTTTATGCCATGTTATGGAATTTCATGATTGGTGGAGTAACAGGAATTTATTTATCAGATGTTCCAGCTGATTTACAACTACATGGAAACATGTTTGTTACCGCCCATTTTCATTACACTTTGATGGGTGCTGGTTTAACTGGTGCTTTAGGTGCAGTGGCATTTTGGTTCCCAAAAATTACTGGAAAATATTTAGATGACAAATTTGCGATTCCAGGATTTTTAGTCGCTCAAGTAGGTTTTAACATTACATTTTTAGGAATGTTTTCAGTTGGACTTGCTGGCATGCCTAGAAGAGTGGCTGACTATTCAATCCAATTCGAATTTGGCAATCAAATAGCAACTATTGGTGCCTACACAATATTTTTTGGCATGCTTTTGTTTACTTACGCCATGATTGCTTCTTGGAAAAATGGTAAAAAAGCACCAATTAATCCTTGGAATTCTCAAACCTTGGAATGGACCGTGCCAAATCCAATTCCATTAGAAAACTTCGGCGAATTACCAGTAGTTAAATCAGATCCTTATCAATATGGTGAAAGGAGATAGCAATGTCATCAAATACTCAAGTAGGTCATGACAGTCCAGATGTAGTTGGCGATAGAGATCGATTAGGAGTAATGCTCTTAATCGTTGCTGACATGGCATTTGTCTTTAGTTTGTCATTTTCCTATCTATATTTAAGAGGTCTAAATACAAATGATGCCTGGCTAACTGAAGAAACTACAGTTGCTTCTCAATCTTCTATTTGGGGAATAACTGCCTTAATAGTTTTTGCAGCTTTAAGTTTCAACTGGGGATTAAGAGGAATCAAGGTTGGCAACAATTCAAGATTGTTGCTGGGATCTTTAATTGCATTTCTTACTTCCCTTATTTCTTTAGGTTGGCAATTTTGGCAATTTAATTCAAGTCCTTACTTCGTACCTGCCACAAGTGGTTACACTTCCATGCTGATTGCACTTGCTGTTGGAAACATGATTCACTTAATTTTAACTTCATTTGTTAGTTTTGGAATTTGGAATCGAACAAGAATGAATTTATTTTCTAAAACAAATCATTGGCATGTAAAAATTGTGGGAGTATGGTTTGCTTGGATTGCCGTATCCACCGTGATAACTTCACTTTTAACAATGCTGGTTTCTTCCCCAGGAAAATAAAAGGTAATAAATCTTTACTTAGCTTGCCTTGCTATTTCTTGATCAACGCGGATGCTTCTTCTTTCTTCACTTTTAAACCAATCAGAAACTGCAACTGCCAACCAAATACTGTCAATCACCATACTTAACGCCCACATTAAACTTCCACCTAATCGTTGATCAGAAAGGGCATCTCCTCCAAATGGTCTAATCACATTTTCATAATGTGGGTAGCGAACCGAAGTTGAAGCATAAATAAAAAATCCAGTCATTGTTTCTGGAACCATCATGGTAAAAAGTGAAACTATTCTCCAAGCGTAAGCAACTTTATGAGGTTGAGGATTTCCCTCTAGGAGTGGATAGAAATATAACAAAGCTGCTGTTAAATAAAGTGGGTGCTCAATATAAAGATGTACCCAACTATTCTCTAAAGCAAAATTATAAAAGGGTGTAAAGTGTGTCCCTAATAAAACTGAAACAAAAAATATCCAAGTAAAAATCGGATTTGTTATCCATTTAACAATTGAACTATTTAAGACTGGTCTTATATATTGTTTTCTAAACTTTTGACTAGAAACTCTCACCAAAAGTAAAACAGGAGAGCTTAAAATTATTAAAGGTGCCACAATCATCATTACCAAAATGTGTTGCACCATGTGTGCCCAAAAATAGACGCCATCTAATACACCTATTGGGCCAAAATCTGCAATCAAAAAAATAACTAATGCTGATATAAAACTTAAACTCTTTAACCTATTCCATTTTGGAACTTTTGAATTTATATTTATTCTATAAACTCCATAAAAATATAGAAAAAATGCAAACAAAATAAGGCTGAAAAAAAATAAATTAAACTCCCATTGAAAATAACTATTCCTTAAGTTTTCTTCGTGATTTGAACTTAAAATAAATAACATCTATTACAAGCTAGTTTGTGACACCATAATTAACCACAAAAGTCATTCTTAACACAATTTGATCAGGTCTAATATTTGAAGTTGAACTTATAGTGGTTGATGCTCTTGATAAAAGTCGAGGATCACTTTCATCAATTTTGTTTGAAAAAGCCACGGCTCTTTCAACTGCAACATTAGCTGTTTCATTTAA
>CAXBQJ010000096.1:0-5091 GCA_963977775.1 uncultured bacterium | reverse complement strand
ATAAGTCAAAAAACTTTCTTAAACCAAATCAATTAGGTCCGGATCTCTAACTCAAGATCAAAAAATGTTTTGTGTGTGGAGAAATTTGAAAGGAAATACTTTTAGGTGACTGACACCTCCTCAATGCTTTTGCCTGAACTAAGGCAAATGGCGGCAAATTTAGGAATACCTGAAGCTGCCACCATGCGCAAAAGCGAACTAATTGAAGCAATTGAACAACGCGGAAATGGCGGAAATAAAAATATGACAACATCTGATATTCCAGAAGACGATGTAATTGAAGAATTCAGAGAAGAAGTTGAAGTAAGAGCTCCACGAGAAGATCGTGAAGATGATCGTGGTTATCAAAGAGAAGATCGCGGATATCAAAGAAATGATCGAAATGATGATCGTGGCTATAGAAGAAATGATCGTAACGATCGAAACGATAGAAATGACAGAAATGATCGAAACTCTCGAAGCAGATTTAGAGATCGTGGTAACAGAAGAGAACGCGATGATTTCGAAATAAAAGAAGACGATGTTTTGCTACCAGTAGCAGGAATTATTGATTTATTAGAAAATTACGCATTCGTAAGAACTTCAGGATATTTACCAGGTCCTAACGATGTTTATGTATCAATGGGATTGGTTAGACGTTATGGATTAAGAAAAGGTGATGCTGTCACTGGTTCTATTCGTCAACCAAAAGAAGGTGAACAAAGACAAAAATTTAATCCTTTAGTAAGAGTAGAAACTATTAATGGTTTAACAACTGAAGAATCTGCTAAAAGATTAGATTTCTCAAAACTTACACCTCTTTATCCTCAAGAAAGATTAAGACTTGAAACCGAACCAACAAATCTAACTACTCGTGTAATCGATTTAGTTGCCCCAATTGGTAAAGGTCAACGTGGTTTGATTGTTTCTCCACCTAAAGCTGGAAAAACTATGGTCTTGCAAGCCATTGCTAATGCGATTACTACAAATAATCCAGAAGTTCATTTGATGGTTGTTTTAGTTGACGAAAGACCTGAAGAAGTAACTGACATGCAACGTTCTGTTAAAGGTGAAGTTATTGCTTCAACATTTGATAGACCAGCAGAAGATCACACCACAGTTGCAGAACTTTCGATTGAAAGAGCAAAACGTTTAGTGGAAATGGGTCATGATGTTGTTATATTGCTTGATTCCATGACTCGTTTAGGTCGTGCTTATAACTTGTCAGCACCAACTTCAGGAAGAATTCTTTCTGGTGGTGTTGATTCAGCTGCGCTTTATCCACCAAAGAAGTTCTTTGGTGCAGCTCGTAATATTGAAAATGGCGGATCTTTAACAATCATTGCAACAGCTTTGGTTGAAACAGGATCTCGTATGGACGAAGTTATCTTCGAAGAATTTAAAGGTACAGGAAATATGGAATTAAAACTTGATCGAAAACTTGCCGATCGAAGAGTATTTCCTGCTGTTGATGTTGATGCTTCTGGAACAAGAAAAGAAGAAATTCTTTTGTCCCCTGAAGAATTAAAGATCATTTGGACTCTTCGTCGTGTGCTACATGCCTTGGATCCACAACAAGCAATAGAGCTCTTACTAAACAAGTTGCGTGACACTAAAACCAACTTCGAGTTCTTATTGCAGGTGCAAAAGACCACCCCAACCACTAACGGGGAACCAACCGAATAGAATTTCACTATTCCTGTAAAGAAACTGGAGAAGGAAAAAAGATGAAACCAGAAATTCATCCAGACTACGTAGAAACAACTGTTACTTGCTCTTGCGGTAATACTTTTAAAACACGTAGCACTGTTAAAAATGGAACCATGCATGCAGAAATTTGCAATCAATGTCATCCATTCTTTACTGGTAAACAAAAGATTTTGGATACCGCAGGTCGAGTATCCAAGTTCGAAAAGCGATACGGCAAAAGCACAAAAAAATAGCTTAACTAACAGACGTCGGCTTTTTAACACAAAAATTTGTGTTAAAAAAACCCGGCGTCTGTTTTATTTTGATCAAACAAATAGGAGGTGAAAAGAAAATGTTTGAAGGAGTTGTTGATTTAGCAGCCGAACTTGTTGATTTGGAGCACAAATTATCAGATCCTAAACTTCATGCTGATCAAAATAAAGCAAGAGCTGTTGGCAAAAGATTTGCCGAATTAAAACCAATTGTTGCAACTTGGCGTGAATATCAACAACTTGTAGAAGATTATGATGCAGCACTTGAACTTGCTAATGATGATTCAAGTTTCAAAGCAGAAGCGGAGAAGATTGCAACTAGACGTGATGAATTAGCAGAAAAATTACAAAAAATGTTAATTCCTCGAGATCCTCTTGATGGAAAAGATGTAATTGTGGAAGTTAAGTCTGGCGAAGGCGGAGAAGAATCTGCACTTTTTGCTGGAGATTTAGTGAGAATGTATTTACGTTTTGCAGAAAAAAAAGGTTGGAAAGCAGAATTAATTGACGCGGTTGATTCTGATATGGGTGGATATAAGAATGCATCCATTGCAATTAAAGCTCGGGGCAACACAGAAATAGGTGATGCACCTTTTGCCTGGATGAAACATGAAGGCGGAGTTCATCGTGTGCAAAGAGTTCCTATCACAGAATCTCAAGGCAGAGTTCACACTTCTGCTGCAGGAGTTTTAGTTTTTCCAGAAGCTGAAGAAATTGATGTACAAATAAATGAACAAGATTTAAGAGTTGATGTTTATCGTTCATCGGGACCAGGTGGACAAAGTGTTAACACAACTGATTCTGCTGTTCGCATTACACATCTTCCAACTGGAATTGTTGTTTCTTGTCAAAATGAAAAAAGTCAATTACAAAATAAAGAATCAGCTTTAAGAATTTTAAGGGCAAGACTTTTAGCAGCTGCTGAAGAAGAAAGAGCAGCACAAGATGCAATGTCAAGAAAATCCCAAGTAAGAACTGTTGATAGATCAGAGCGAATTAGAACTTACAATTTTCCAGAAAATCGATTAACTGATCACCGAACAGGTTTCAAATCTCATAATCTTGACCAAATTTTAAATGGTGATTTGGGTCCAGTATTGCAATCTTGTGTTGATGCAGAAATTGCACAAAAATTATCTGAAGTTGGCGAATCTCGTTGACAAAACAAACAAGAAGTTTTCTTGTTGATATTGAAAGACGTTTTAAGAATGCAAATATTCAAAGCCCAAGATTTGACGCTGAAGTAATTGTGGCTTTTATTTTAAAAGTAGAACGAAAAAATTTAGGGTTAATTAATGACATTAATGAAGATCAAGAAAGAGAAATTGAAAAACTTGTTGAAAAACGAGTCAGAAGAATACCTTTACAACATCTTGTAGGGGAGCAAGGTTTTCGTTACTTAAACTTAAAAGTTGGTAAAGGTGTGTTTATACCTAGACCAGAGACAGAAATTTTAGTTGAAGCAGTCATTCGCTATTTAAAAGAGATAGCAAACGAAAGGAAAAAGGTAATTGACTTTTGTGCTGGATCTGGAGCAATCGCTTTGGCAATAGCTACAGAATGTGCAAATGTTGATTGCTTTGCAATCGAAAAATCAGAAGAAGCATTCAGTTTTTTGAAAGAAAATTATCAAAAATATGAAGAAGAAATAAAAAGCAAAAATTCCACTCTTACTTTAGTAAACCAAGATGTAAAAGGGGAAGTACAAGAAATAATTAATTTAAATGAATCATTTGATGTTGTAGTTTCTAATCCTCCTTATATACCTGAAAAAATGATTCCTAAGGAAATTGAAGTCAAAGATCACGAACCAGAAATAGCACTTTATGGTGGAAAAGATGGTCTTGAGATAGTAAGAGTAGTAATTGAAAAAGGTGCAATGTTGTTAAAATCGGGAGGGTTCATTGGTATTGAACATGCCGATTTGCAAGGAAACATAAATGATGAGGCATCTGTGCCATTTTTATTACAACAAAATGGAAATTATAAAAATATTCAAGATAGAAAAGATTTAAATGGTTTACCTCGATTTTCTATGGGAATAAAAAAATGATTCGAAAATTTGATATGAATAATGAATTTGAAAGAAAAACAGGTTTAACTTCTGCTGCAGCAGCTGCTAAAAGAGGTGATCTTGTGGTTTTTCCGACTGACACAGTTTATGGACTTGGCACGGATGCTTTTTCTAAAACTGGACCACAAAAATTATTAGCTGCAAAAGGACGAGGTCGAGATATGCCAATTCCAGTTTTAGTTGGTCACACTAAAGCTCTTGAAGGTTTGGCAGCAAGAGTTGATGTTGTAACAAAATCTTTAGCGGAAGCTTTTTGGCCAGGTGGTTTAACAATTGTGGTTAAAATGCAACCAACTTTGCAATGGGACTTGGGAGAAACAAATAACACAGTTGCATTACGTATGCCATTAGATCCGGTTGCAATCGAATTGTTAAATATTGTGGGACCAATGGCTGTTAGTTCGGCAAATAAAACAGGACAACCTGCTGCAACAAATATTGAAGAAGCGATAAATCAATTACAAGAATCGGTGACTATTTATTTAGATGGGGGAAAAACTCCTGGAAATATTGCTTCAACAATTATTGATGTTTCAACACCAAACATTAAAATTCTTCGCCAAGGCGTGATTTCACTTGAGGAAATTCGTCAAGTTGTGCCAGATGTAGAAATAGTGTCATAGGATAAAGGTCCATAAAGGTATAGGTGAATTTTAAATTGGCAAACGAAACATTTTGGGGACCTGACTGGAATCAACTTGAAAATCAAGATCCAGAAATTGCATCTCTCTTATTAAAAGAATTAGATAGAGCACGTGCGGGATTGCAATTAATTGCAAGTGAGAATTTTACTTCGCCTGCTGTTTTAGCAGCACTTGGAAGCACTTTTAGTAACAAGTACGCAGAAGGCTATCCGGGAAAGAGATATTACGGTGGCTGCAGTGTTGTTGATGAAGCTGAATTAATTGGAATTGAAAGAGCGAAAAAATTATTTGATGCTGAACATGCAAATTTACAACCACATTCTGGTGCAAATGCAAATATTGCAGTTTATGGTGCTTTTACAAAACCAGGAGACACAGTTTTAGCAATGAGTCTTGCTCAGGGAGGCCACCTAACGCATGGTTCACCAGTTAG
>CAXBQJ010000095.1:0-5139 GCA_963977775.1 uncultured bacterium | reverse complement strand
AAAAGGCAATTCCTCCAGACTCTTCTGATTTGAGCTAAATCTTAGAATATTAAGTCTTGAAAACAGTTTTTCAAATCCTCTAATAAGATTTCTAACACCCTTTTCTTCTTTAGAAAACTTTTCTTTAACTAGCGTTTGATATAAATTAAGCTCTTTTGACAATTCTGTTGATTTAGCAAAATACTTCTTAAGTATAGGTATTGCCTATAGTACAATTAGACCTTTAAATCTCAATTTAGAGATTATGAATAAAGGAATTGAAAATATACATATGGATTTTTATGGCTTCACCCTTTTACTCAGATGGATTTTGGGATGGTTTATTCAACCTAAATTGAACTTTTTGGCGGAAGAAAGAACCCAATTAGATTTCAGTGTAATTATTCCTGCGCGAAACGAGGAAAAATCTCTTCCTAGGCTTCTGAAATCAATTAAAGATTCTAATTTTCAACCTGTGGAGACCATTGTGGTTGATGATCATTCCACAGATCAAACTTTTCAAGTAGCAAAATCATTTGGAGCAAGTGTTATTTCTGCACCGGAATTAGAAGAGGGTTGGACTGGAAAAAATTTTGCACTCAATACCGGGATTGCATATGCCAAAACCGAATTAGTTTTGTTAATTGATGCAGATGTCCAGGTATCAAATTTTGCTTTTGAAAAACTGTTAGCAAATTATAAGAAAAATTCTGGCCTAATTTCTGTGCAGCCTTTTCACCAAATGAGTTCTTTTTATGAAAGATTTGCTTCAGTTTTCAATTTAATAGGTGCAATTGGAGCAAGATTAGGTGAAAAAAATGGGCTTGCCTTTGGACCAGTAATGCTTTTTTCCAAGAATGATTTATCAAAAATTGGTGGGTTAGAAAAAGTCAAATCTCAAATTTTAGAAGATAGGGCTTTAGGTCTTGAGTTTATAAAAAATAACATCAATGTTCATACTTTTATTGGAAAAACAGATTTTAAGTTTCAAATGTATCCAGAGGGAATTAAATCTTTAATCCAAGGATTTACCAAAAATATGGCAGCAGGATCTGCTGGAATATCAAAATTGCGTTGGACTCTTTTATTTACTTGGTTTAGTGGGTTAGTTGCAGCAGCATGGGAATTACCTTTTGCTTTTCTTGCTTGGCCCTTTACCCAAACTCAACCTTCCATGTATCAATATATTTTAACGATTGCGTAT
Organism: uncultured bacterium; assembly: GCA_963977775.1. Lineage (GTDB taxonomy): Bacteria > Actinomycetota > Actinomycetes > S36-B12 > UBA5976 > ATZT02. The sequence continues at coordinate 3,956 of CAXBQJ010000095.1, read as the reverse complement.
GGAATTCAGTTTTGGATATTTGTCAGAAAACTTGGTAATTTTAATTGGTATTTAATTTTTTATCCAATCATGATTTTATTTTTTTTAATAGTTTTTTTCTATTCTGTGATAAAAACTTGGCAAGGAAAAGTAATTTGGAAAGACAGAGTATTGGATGCTAAGAAAGGGCTAAAGTGAGCCAAACGATTCGATTTATTGTTCTAAATTTGGGAGTTTGGATATTCTGGTTTTATTTTATTGGTTATTTAGCAAGTAGGATTCCTGATAAATTTCTAGAAAAAGATTTTATTTTCACTAAATTACTTTTTTTTGAGACAGATGCCAGTTGGTTTAGAAAAATACTTAAGATTGATAAATGGAAAGACAATATCCCGGAATTAGGTGGTTTTTTTGGTGATGGTTTTGAAAAAAGAAGTGTCGCATATGGAGAAATAAATCAGCTAAAACAATTTATCTTAGAAACAAGAAGGGCAGAAATTGCTCATTGGTTCATGATTGGCGGCTGGATACTAACAACAACTTTTAATCCTCTTTGGGCAGTAATATTTAATATAATTTTTGCTCACGCAGTTAATTTTCCATGTTTAATTATTCAAAGATATAACAGAGCAAGACTAATAAATGTTTTGAATAAAAAGTTAGGCAGCAGCTGAATCTGATTTTTTAACAACAGGTAAAACTGTTACCCCAGTTGGATTATTTTCAATCTGGGCAACCGCTTTTGTGACATCAAACATGAATTTACTCAAGGAAAGATTTAGTGCTCCACATATTGCTCCAAGAAGTTCAGAGGATGCTTCTTTTTGTCCCCTTTCAACTTCACTTAAATAGCCCAGAGAAACTTTGGCACTTTTTGAAATATCGCGCAAAGATCTTTTTTGCATGGTTCGATGCTTTCTGAGTTGATCACCCATTACTTTGCGTAAAACTATCATTGTTTGATTCTAGCCTAATTTAGAATTGAGCACTTTTATTCACACCTGATTTTGCAAGACTAATTGCAAAATATGAGTAATTGTTTGCTCACGAATTTCTTCTCTAGTGCCAGATAAATTTAATTTTTGGCATATCTTGTGGTCATTTGATACATATGCCACAAATACTGTTCCAACAGGAATATTTTTCAAACTTCCAGGTCCTGCAACACCAGTTGTTGAAATTCCAAGGTCTGCATGCATTAAATTCTTGATGTTTTCAGCCATTTGGATTGCGACTTCTTCACAAACGCTTGATTTTGTTTCTATTAATTTCTTATCCACATTTAAAATCTGAAATTTTATTTCATCTTGATAAGCACTTATTCCGCCTTTAAATACTTGTGAAGCACCAGCAACACTTGTTAAATAAGAGCTTATTAAGCCTGCAGTTATAGATTCTGCGCAAGAAATGGTTAAGTTTTTTTTAGTTAAAACTTCAACTATTTTTTGTGAAAGTTCAATATTGTCCAATTTAATTTCTATCTGTCATGATTGCTTTAAGAATGTAGTCAATCGCAGTTGCAACAGTTAGAATTAAAGCAATATAAATTAATATTTGAGTTAAAATAAACAATTGGCTAGGTAAAGGCAGTAAAAGGGCACTTATTGCCACAATCTGCATAATTGTTTTTAATTTCCCACCCCTACTCGCAGGAATAACACCTTTATTAATTACCCAAAAACGAAGCAAGGTCACAAAAACTTCTCTAAATAAGATTGACCAAGTAATCCACCAGGCAAGTAGATTCAAGGAAGAAAGACCAATTAGGGCAACTCCAATTAATGCTTTATCTGCGATGGGATCAAAGATTTTTCCAAAATTTGTAATTAATTTATACTTTCTAGCAATAACCCCATCTGCAATATCTGTTAATCCTGCAATGATAAACACGATTGCAGAAACAAATCGCATCAAATCTGTTTGCGCATTCTCTTTAAACAACAACCATGCCAAAATTGGAACAAATAAAATTCTAAGTGAAGTTAAAAAATTAGGAATGTTAAAATTTGTGACATAAGAAATCGGATCAGCGACTCTATCTTTAACCGCTGGCTTTAAAACTTTCTTTTCTATTTTCTACTCACCTCCAAGTCAGGCCCACTACTTCCTGTAACAACTGCCTTAACTATCTCTCCTATTTTCAATCTAGAATCTAAAATAGTGCTTATTCCATCAACTTCAGGTCCTTGCTGCATGATTCGACCTGATATTTCTTGATCCTCAATATTTTCTACCAAAAAATCAACTTCTTGGCCTATTCGAGATTGAGCTTTTTGTGACATTAATTCTTCGGCAATCATGTTTAATTCATTAACTCTTTGAGCAATTATTTCTGAATTTATTTGGTTTTCAAAATTTATTGCCTCCGTGCCATCTTCAGGTGAATAGCCAAAAATACCTATGGCATCAAGTTCAGCTTGTTCTAAAAAGTTTTGTATTTCTTTGAATTCGTCATCTGTTTCACCAGGAAAACCCACTATGAAATTACTGCGAATTCCTGCATGCGGCATCAATTTTCTTATTTGGTCGATTAAATTTAAGAAATCTTTCGTCCCCCCAAATCTTTTCATCCTTCTTAAAACATCTGGATGCGCATGTTGAAAAGATAGGTCAAAATATGGTGCTACTTTATTTGTTTTTGCCATAGTTTCAATCAATGTTGAACGCATTTCTGCTGGCTGTAAATATGAAAGTCTAATCCAAGAAATTTCAGGAATTTTTGATATTTCAGGAAGCAATGTCTCTAGTAGCCTTATGTCTCCTAAATCTTTTCCATAACTTGTTGTATTTTCACTTACCAGAAATAGTTCTTTTACCCCATTTTCAGATAACCATTTTGCTTCTTGCAAAATATCGTCTGGTCTTCTAGATAAATAAGCTCCTCTAAATCTAGGAATTGCACAAAATGTGCATCTTCGATCACAACCTGAAGCTAATTTAAGGGCGGCATAAGGTTTTTTATCTAACCTATGTCGAGAGAATTCTTGTTCTTGCAAAACATTGTTTCGCTGTGATGGAGCAAGTGGTAATAAAAGCCTTCTATCTTGTGCAACTGGAGCTTGAGGTTTGCTTCCATCCAAGATTTGCTTTAGTTTAAATGTAATATCTTTGTAATCATCAAAACCAAGAATTGCATCTGTTTCTGGTAAGGATTCTTCTAATTCTTTTCCATACCTTTCAGCCATGCATCCCATTGCCACAACTTTTTTAACTTTTGAATTATTTTTTAAATCATTAGCAGCTAATAAGGTATCAATACTGTCTTTCTTTGCTGTTTCAATAAATCCACAAGTATTTACAAATACTGCGTCAGCATCTTTTGGTTCAGCAACTAATTCAATTCCATCTTTTGCTAATTTGGAAGCAATTTCTTCACTGTCAACATCATTTCGAGCACAACCCAAGGTAATGATTGCAACTTTGGTTGACATTAAAACCTAACTATTTATTTAATTTAAATATATCTTAAGAAATTACTGAACAGGACCTTCTGGACCAAATTCAACTCTGACAACTTCACCATTACCGCCAGCTTTACCCAAAACTTGGCCATTTACTGTCAAATTAAGTGCACCTGCATTTCCTAGAAGAAGTTTCACACCTTCAGTGCTGCCAATTCTTTTTTCTTGACCATCTTTAATGATTCCTTCAAATAATTCAGCATCATTTAAATCTGTGGCTCTAACCCAACTACTTGCACCATTTGCTTGAATCAAAACATCGACACCTGGCAAAGGAGCTGCTGCTGTTAAATTTTCACTTTCGTTTCTGTCTGCAATTTGAGGCTTTGGAGTAGCAACACTTTCTGCACTAACTTCTGTTCCGGGAGAATTTATTGCAGAAACAATAATTGTTCCTACTGAAATTATTGCAATTACCCCCAAAGCTGCTGCCATTAAAAGGGTCCAATTAGCACCTGATTTTGCCTTAACTTTTTCTACAGGATTAAAAAAACTTCCTGTGAATTGATTTGAAAA
>CAXBQJ010000094.1:0-5230 GCA_963977775.1 uncultured bacterium | reverse complement strand
ACAAATGCTTCGACGTGTAACAATTATTGAATCTGGAGATGCAAATCTATTGCCAGGTGAACTTGTTGATCGCATAATCTTTGAAGGTGAAAATAGAAAAGTTGTACAGGAAGGTAAGAAACCTGGTTCAGGTCGTCCAGAACTTATGGGTATAACTAAAGCATCCCTTGCGACAGAATCATGGTTATCTGCTGCATCATTCCAAGAAACAACCAGAGTGCTCACTGATGCTGCGATAAATGAAAAATCAGATTCACTTCTTGGTTTGAAAGAAAACGTAATTATTGGAAAATTAATTCCAGCTGGAACTGGTTTGCCTCGTTATCGACATGTTCGAGTTGAACCAACCGAAGAAGCAAAACAAGCCATGTATGCATCAATGTCGACTTACGATGATATTGATTACACATCATTTGGTGTTGGTGGCGGACAAGCAGTTCCACTTGAAGATTACGATCAAGGCGCAAATCAACGATAAAAAAATTAGTACAAAAGCCCTGAAAAGAAACTTTTCAGGGCTTTTTATTTTAGTTTTTTTTCAAGATCTCTTGCACTTGAATACATTAAATCTTTAAGAGAATATAGTTCTTTTTCCGAAATTAAATATGTAGGTAAAGTTAAATTTAAGTAAGCAAAATGTCGATTACTCTGATCTAAAACAACTGAAGTTATTCCGCACCATTGTTCATTATGTTCTTTAAAATTAAATGCAATTCCAGTCTTTTTAATTTTTTGAATTTGTTTTCTTAATATATCTTTTTTAGTAATTGTAAAATCTGTATAACTTTCTAATTTATTATCTAAAAATTTTTCTAATTCAATATCAGGTAAAGAAGAAAGATAAAGTTTTCCAACAGAACCACAATGAAGTGGAACCTTAATACCGGCAAGGTCGACTTGAATTGGATTATCAGACTTACATTCATCAATCACAACTAATTCTCCTTTTACAGGTATTTCAAGAAAAGCTGTGCCTTTGGTCCTTTTAACAATTTTTTCTAAGACTGGACGGGATTTACTAACTAATTGATTGAGATTCATATTTTGGCTAAGGCGCCAAATACCTAAACTCAACGAATAAAGATTTGTTAACTCGTTTTTTTTGATGTAATTAAAATCTTCAAGGGTATTCAATAATCTCCATGAAGTGGATCTATTGACCTTTGCGTATTTTGCAATTTCTGTTGCACTTAATGGATGTTGGCTGTTGGCAATTGCTTCAAGCATGTTCAAAGCTCTTTCAACTGATTGAATATTTCTACCCAATGACTTTTCCTTTCACTCTTGGAGCAGTATGCTTGTAAACAACCTTAATTGAAACACATGTTGCACGATTGAAGCAAGCACCAAAGGAGTTTTGTTGAAGTTAAAAGCTGCAGTCTTAAGAGGTGTAGGAAGTGCTCTAACGATTGAAGAGATAGATCTTGATGATCCAAAAGATCATGAAGTATTAGTAAAAATAAAAGCTACCGGGTTGTGCGCAAGTGATCTAAATGCGATAGATGGAAAACGAAATCTTGTACCTTTCCCTGCTGTTTTAGGCCACGAAGCGGCAGGAATTGTAGAAAAATGTGGCAAAAATGTGACGAATTTTGAAAAAGGCGACCATGTAATTTTATCCATTGTCCCTAATTGTGGAAAATGTAAATATTGTATTTCAAAAAATCCTAATTTTTGTGAACTAGCAGGAAATTCAATGTTTGAAGGAAATCTTTTTGATGGCACGAGTCGCTTAAAGTTACATGGAGAAAGATTAAATCATTTCTTAACTACTTCATCTTTTGCAGAATATAGCGTAGTTCCAGAATCTGGACTTGTAAAAATAAATAAAAATATGCCTTTAGATCGTGCAGCATTAATAAGCTGTGCGGTATTAACTGGAATTGGGGCAGTAAAAAATACAGCAAGAGTTAAACCGAATTCAAATGTTGCAGTTTTTGGTTGTGGTGGCGTTGGATTAAATATAATTCAAGGGGCAAGAATGGCTAAAGCAAAAAATATTTTTGCGGTGGATATTTCTGATGAAAAACTTGAATTAGCAAAAAAAGTTGGCGCAACTCACTCTTTTAATTCTTTGGACCAAAACAATTTGAAATCAATACGTGAAATAAGCGAAGGAGGAGTAGATCATGCCTTTGAAGCCCTTGGTAAAGAAGAAGTTATTCAAATGGCTTGGAAATCGGTTGGGCCATTTGGTCAATTAACATTAGTAGGACTCATGAAACATGGAGCATCTTTAACAATTGATGCTGGTCCATTTGTAAATGAGCAATCAATTAAAGGTTGTTATTTTGGATCCTCAAATATCCAAACTGATGTTCCAAATTTAGTTGAAAATTATTTAAATAAAGAGTTAATGCTAGACGAGTTAATTAGTAGAAGAATTCCTCTTGAAGATATTAACCGTGCATTTGACCAATTAAGAAAAGGGCAAGGAGCAAGAAGTGTCATCATTTTTGAATGAAGATGTTATAGAAAATAGAAATTTAATTAATGGAGAATGGGTAGATTCAAAAGACAAAATCGAAATAATCAATCCTATAAATGAAGAAGTAATTACGTCAGTTCCTGCGGCAACTGTAGAGGATGTAGAAAAAGCAGCTTTAGCTGCACGAAACGCTTCATTTAATTGGGGTCGTCTTACTCCAAAAGATCGTGCAGATTTCTTAATCGAACTTTCAAATAGGGTACTGGGAGATATTGATAATTTATCAAAACTTGAAACTATAAATTCAGGACATCCAATATCTGTAGTCGGTGGAGAAATAAAAAGCGCTGCGGATCGACTCAAATTTTTTGCAGGAGCAGGGCGAACTTTGGAAGGAAGATCCGCAGGAGAATATGCGCCAGGATACACATCAATAATTAGACGAGAGCCAATTGGAGTTGCAGGCTTAATAACTCCTTGGAATTATCCACTTCTAACTGCAGTAACAAAAATGAGCCCTGCACTTGCTGCAGGAAATACAATAGTTTTAAAACCTTCTGAGCAAACTCCGTTAACTACTTTGCGTCTGGCTAAATTAGCAAATGAAATTTTTCCAGCGGGAGTAATAAATGTATTAACAGGTTTTGGCGATGTAGCAGGTAAACAATTAGCTAAAAGTCGAAATATAGACATTATTTCTTTGACAGGTGGTACTAATACAGGAAAACAAGTTGCACAAATAGCATCTGAAACATTAAAAAAAGTTCATTTAGAGTTAGGAGGTAAAGCTCCTTCGATTATTTTGGATGATGCAAATCCAGAAATTGTCGCTGAGTCTTTGAAATGGGCTTCATTTTGGAACGCAGGTCAAGATTGTAGCGCTGCAACTCGAATTATTGTAACTAAAGCAAATTATGACAATATCTTGCAAAGTCTTAAATCTAGTATTTCCAAATTGAAAGTAGGGGATCCAAGTATTGAATCCACGGAAATGGGACCCCTCACACACAGTAAACATTTTAAAAATGTCGAAAATTTTGTAAATAATAGTGAAAAATCGGGAGCAAAAATTGAGTTGGGTGGGCAAAAAATTGGATCAAAAGGATTTTTATTTCAACCAACAATTATTACAAATGTAGATCAAAAAAGCGAAATTGTTCAAAATGAAGTTTTCGGTCCCGTAATAACAATTCAAAAAGCCGAAGACAATTTTCATGCAATAGAACTTGCAAATGATGTTAAATATGGTTTGGGATCTTCAGTATTTACCAATGATGTGGGAATAGCGATGGAAGCAAGTAGAAGACTTAAATTTGGAACGGTATGGATTAATGATCATGGAGCTGTAACGGCAGAAATGCCATGGGGAGGATTCAAAGAATCTGGTTATGGGAAAGAAAGATCAATTTATTCTATAGAAGAATACACAAATATTAAACACGTAATGATTAAATTACCTTAAATGAATAATATTGATTTTGGAAATATTAAAAAACTAGAAACTTTTTCAAATGAATTTGTTTGTTTTGTAAAAATTACATCATCAACAGGACAGGTTGGTTGGGGACAAACATCAACATATAATGCAGACATCACTCAACAAATTTTTCACAGACAAGTTGCTCCTTGGGTTTTGGGTAAACCAATAAATGATTTAGAAGAATTAATTTTAATTGTTGAAGAAAAAGAACATAAATATCCTGGGAGTTATCGTTGCAGAGCATTAGCAGGATTGGATACTGCAATTTGGGATTTATATGGAAAACAACTTGGAAAACCTGTTGTAGAACTTTTAGGTGGATCACCAGGAAAATTAAGAACTTATGCTTCAAGTATGAAAAGAGACATAAAACCAAATGATGAAGCTGAGAGATTTCTAAAACTTAAAGACTCTTATGGGTTTACAGCATTCAAATGGCGTGTGGGTTCAGAAAATGGTAGAGATATAGATGAATGGCCAGGAAGGACTGAAGAAGTTGTAGAAATTGTAAGTAAAAAACTTGGTCCAGATGTCGATAAATTAGTGGATGCAAATAGTGGATTTTCTCCTAAAAAAGCAATCGAAGTTGGGAAAATGCTTGAAGATAATGGAATAAGTCATTTCGAAGAACCATGTCGTTATTGGAAATTGGAGGAGACAAAACAAGTTAGAGATTCGCTTCAATTAGATGTAACAGGTGGTGAACAAGATTGGGATTTAATTGTATGGCAAAAAATGATTGAAATAAATGCTGTGGATATTTTGCAACCTGACATTATGTATATGGGTGGAATAAATAGAACTTTAAAAGTAGTAAAAATGGCCGAAAATGCTGGAATTCCAATAACCCCGCATTCAGCTTCCTTGGTCATGATATAGGGGGCGTTATACATTGATGATTTAATCTTGAGCCATAAATTCGACTTTGCGCCACCCGATGCCGCGACAATCCGACTTGGCTTCGCTTTGCCCGGTGCCAAATGATCGAGCTTGAGACGAACAGAGAACGCGACACCTTCGAGGACTGCACGATGCAAATCATGCATTGTGTGTTCGGCTTTCAAACCGAAATATTGCGCACGCGAATTCGGCTTTTGTGCCACACGCTCACCCGAAAGATAGGGCAGGAAGAAAAGACTATTCGAGCCTGGTGGAGACTGCGAAGCGCTCACCTCAATATCATCATAGCTGAGTTTTAGATGATGAAGTGCAATACAAAACTCCGGGCGGCGGGATGAGGCCATTCATGCCATTGACGTGGTCGGTGACATGTTCTCCGGGAACGACCTTTAGCGACATGGAACCGATCCCTTCGAGCGTGA
>CAXBQJ010000093.1:0-5230 GCA_963977775.1 uncultured bacterium | reverse complement strand
ATCCATTTGGACCAACAACCGCTGTAATTCCAGGTTCAAAATCTAAAGTTGTTGCAGAGGCAAAAGATTTAAAGCCACGTAAGGTCAAGTTTTTTAAATGCATGACAAGACCTCCCAAAAATTAAATTAAAGTTTTTTTACTACCTTCCAACTCTATCGATGAGGCTTAAGTCGAGGTTGGCAATTTGGGCAAATTGTTGAACTTCTATTACTAGAAAAGGCTTCTTTTTCCATTTTGAATTCACACCTGTAACACCTTTCACCTTCTCGACCATAAGCTTTTAAGTCATTTTCAAAGTACCCACTTTCCCCATTTACATCGATGTAGAGATCATCAAAAGATGTGCCACCTTTTTTGAGTGCTTTTTTCATTACTTTTCTTGCACTTTTTAATATTTCTGCAATTTTTTCTTCACTTAAATCTTCACAAACTATTGACCAATGAGTTTTAGATTCCCATAATGCTTCGTCAGCGTAAATATTTCCAATTCCTGCCACAATTTCTTGATTTAATAACGCTTGCTTAATTCCAGTTTTTCTTTTTTTAATATTTTTAACAGTTTGATCTAAATCAAAACTCTTCTCAAATATGTCACAAGCAATATGTTGGGCTGATTCAGGAACTAATCTTTCATCTTCTGCTTGAGTTAATTCTTCAAGATTCATCCAACCAAATGTTCTTTGATCCATAAAATGAAGAGCATTTTTGTAATTTTTAAATTCAATAATAACTCGTGAATGCTTTGATGCTTTTTCACTTTTTTTAATTAGGAGCATCTGTCCACTCATACCAAGGTGTGCACTTAAAACCTCGTTTGAAGCTTTAAAAGTTAACCAAAGAAACTTTCCTCTTCTTTCAACTGTTTTGATTGTTGATCCAAGTAATGTCTTTTCGAAAGTTTTTATACTTTTATCAAAGTTTCTTAAAGTTCTTTTATTTCTTACTTTTACATTTGCAATAGTTTTATTTAGCAAATGGGCTTCGAGGCCTCTTCTAACAACTTCAACTTCAGGTAGTTCTGGCATCTATATTTTTATTTCTTGAAAAGCAACTGCAGCTGCCTTCTGCTCTGCTTCCTTCTTACTTCTTCCCTCGCCATGCCCAAAAAAAGATTGTCCAATTTTAACTTTGGCTACAAATCTTTTATCGTGATCTGGACCAAATTGTTCGATCACATATTCAATTGTCCCTAGAGATTTTGTATTCACAAGTTCAGCCAAACTTGTTTTCCAATCAAGTGCTTCACCAAGTTCAGCACTTGCAGCAATTATTGGTGCAAATAATTGCAAAATGACTTCGGCTGATTTATTTATGCCATGTTCGACATAAATTGCTCCGATAATTGCTTCTAAAGCATCTGCCAAAATACTTGATTTATCTCTTCCCCCAGTTGCTTCTTCCCCTTTTCCTAAAAGAAGAAAATCTCCTAAACCAAGTGTTCTTGCAACATCAGCTAGAGCTTTCGCATTTACTACCGCAGCTCTTAATTTTGCTAATTGACCTTCTTCTGCTTCTGGATTTTTTTTATAGAGTTCATCTGTAACAATAATTCCTAATACTGAATCACCTAAAAATTCGAGTCTTTCATTTGTAGGAATCCCACCATTTTCATAAGAGTAAGAGCGGTGAGTAATAGCTTGAGTTAATAATTTTTCAGAAACTTCAACGCCTAAGCGCGTAACAAGTTCGCGCATGTTAATAATTTTTTAAGGATTTGTAACTTGACGTTTTGCATATGTTCCACAGTTTGGACAAGCTCTGTGTGGAACTTTTTCTGTTCTGCATCGATCACATAAAACTAAAGTTGGAACACTTGCTTTCCATTGGGAACGACGATGACGAGTGTTCGCACGTGACATTTTTCGTTTTGGTACTGGCACTTTTGTTTACATCTCTTTCTTTAACTGCGATAGTTTCGACCATCGCGGATCTATTATTTCATGCTTGTGTTCTGGATTCTCATCGAGACGAATTCCACACTGGGCACAAAGTCCAAGACAATCATCTTTGCAAAGTGGTCTTGTTGGTAATTCAAGCACCACCGCATCTATGAGGGCTGGCTCAAGATTTATCAAATCTGCTTGCATTTGTCTTACTTCATCTTGTTCTTCTTCATTCATTTCTTTATCTTCATAAAGATAAAGCTCTGTTATGTATGGATCAATTTCGTAGTGAATTGGATCTAAACATCTGGAACATTCAGCATCGAATTCTAAGTAAATATTTCCAGTTACCAAAACTCCTTCCACCACTGCTTCGAGTAATAAATCAAGTTCTACTTGGTGTTCTTTTTCGATAACTACAGGACCATTACTTAATGAGTTAGGAAGATTTACTTTGAATTTAAATTTCTTAGACTCACCAGCTCTTCTAGGTAATTCATGCACATCAAGAACTAGTGGATCTCGAGGATCCAGTTTTTTCATATATTTCTCTGCTCTTTTAAGAATTATTTCCGTTTATTTTTTCTCTACCACGTTTAACTACTTGCATAGTTTTTTGTAATGATTCTTCAAAATTAGCTAACTTTACATCAATATATTCATCAGTCTGATGACGCATTTTGGCTAACTCCTCATCTACTTGTCGCAAAATATCTTGGGCTCTTAAATTGGCTTCTTGCACAATTTCGGTTTGAGAGATAAGCCTATTTGCTTCATGTTTTGCTTCTTCAATAATTGCTTGACCTGCAAGTCTTCCTTCATTTATGACAGCTTCTTTATTTTCAAGTAAATGTTGGGCATGCAAAATATCTGGTGGCAATTTTGCTTTCAATTCGTTAAGTAAATTCATCATTTCTTGTCTATTAACTAACGCTCCATCGCGAGATAGAGGAACCGAACGAGCTTCCTCAATCTCTTTTAAAATTCTTTCAATTATTTGTAATGATTCCATTTTTTACTTCTTGTATTTAAGCCTTAAAGCTTCTTCAACTTTGCCTGGAACAAGTTTTGAGATATCTCCCCCATGCCTTGCCACTTCCCTAACCAAACTAGAAGATAGGAATGAATATAGAGGATTTGTAGCCACAAATAGGGTTTCAATATCGCCTAATTGATAATTCATTTGAGACATTTGTAGCTCATAATCAAAATCACTCACAGCCCTCAAGCCTTTGACTATGGCATTTACTTTGTAATCTTTGCAGAAATCAACTAATAAACCATCAAAAGTTTCAACTGAAACATTTTTTAAATGTTTAACAGATTCTTTAATTAAACTAACTCTTTCTTCAATACTAAATAAACCATTTTTAGAATGATTTTCCAGAACTGCTACTACTACTTCATTAGCTAAATCTGCAGCCCTTTTGAATACATCAATATGACCATTAGTTACAGGATCAAATGAACCTGGGCAAACTACTTTTTGCATACTTGACCGTACCAAACACTCGTGTCACCATAAGACTTCTCTCTTACACTTTCGAAGCCTTCGGGCCAAATAAACTCTTTTATCCCTTTACCAGTTTCAATCACCAAAATTGCATCTTGTGAAAACCAAGAATTAGATAGTCCTAAATTAAGAACTTTACTTATTTCCTGTAATGAATATTCATAAGGTGGATCAAGAAATACTAATTGAAATGGGCTTATTAATTTACTTGAAGGAACTTTGTTTAATAAAGATTCAACTTTAACTTCTAATACATGTGCCTCAATGTTTAAATCTTCTAAATTTTTTTGAATTACAGAGGATGCGTTTCTGTTATTTTCAACAAATACACAAGATTTTGCACCTCTTGAAAGTGCTTCAATACCTAGAGCTCCACTTCCTGAATAAAGATCCAAAACATTTAAATCAGCAATCGCATCAAGTGATGTAAGTGTTGAAAAGATTGCTTCTCTGACACGATCTGAGGTAGGACGTGTTCCAGAATCAGGCACTTTAATGTTTCTTCCTCTTAAATCACCAGCAATAATTCTTGTCATTTAATTCTTCTCCAAAAATTCAGTTTCTGTTTCCTTTTCAATCTCAATTACTGCTTTTTGCAAAGCTTGAGCATTATTTAATGAGATATCTTCGTCAACTAATTTTTTGCAAGCATCTCTTGCTTTTTCCACTATCTCCACATCTTTTACAACTTGTAAAAGTTTCAAAGAAGATTTTTTACCAGATTGTCTTGACCCTAAAACATTTCCTTCTCGTCTTATTTCAAGATCTAATTGTGCTAGTTCAAATCCATCAGTTGTTGCAGCAACTGCTTTGAGTCGATCTCTTGCTAATGAATCTTCTGGACTTTCTGTTACAAAAATACAAAGTCCAGGTAATTTGCCTCTTCCGATTCTTCCTCTTAATTGATGCAATTGACTTACTCCAAAACGATCTGAATCAAGAATTATCATCATGGTTGCATTTGGTACATCAACACCAACTTCAATAACGGTTGTAGAAACTAAAACATCAATTCCATCTTTTGATTCTGGACCAAGATTAAACTTTTTCATAATGTCATCTTTTTCTTCACTTGACATTCTGCCGTGCAAAATACCAACTCTTACATCTTTTAATGGTCCACCTGACAGCTTTGGTGCTACTTCTAAAACTGCAAGTGGTGGTCTTTTTTCATCTTCGTTATTTATGTTTGTATCTTCTTCTCCAACTTCTCCACCAATTCTTGGGCAAACTATATAAACTTGATGCTTATTTTTTACTTCTTCTACAGCTCTTTGCCATGCTCTTTCTAAGTGTGCAGGTTTTTCATTTGAATCAACAACATGAGTTGTAATTGGTGATCTACCTTTAGGTAATTCTTCAAGTGAACAAATATCTAAATCACCAAAAACTGTCATGGCAACTGTTCTTGGTATCGGAGTTGCAGTCATTACTAAAACGTGCGGTCTTTTGTCTCCAGGAGATTTTTGAGCAAGAGCTGCTCTTTGTTCAACTCCAAAACGATGTTGTTCATCAACAACCACTAAAGCTAAATCGTTAAATTTAACACCTTCTTGAATCAAGGCATGTGTACCGATAACAATTCCTGAGTCGCCATTTTTTATATTTGACAAAACATTATTTCTGTTTTGTCCCGTGACTGAACCTGTTAAAAGTTCAACTTTGGTTCCAATTTCACTTCCTCCAATTTCACCTTTTGTTGCTAAGTCTCCTAAAAGTTTTTTAATAGTTCGAAAATGTTGTCCTGCTAAAACTTCTGTTGGGGCCAACAAAGCAGTTTGCCCGCCTGCATCCACTGCCGCAAGCATTGCTCTTAATGCCACTATTGTTTTG
>CAXBQJ010000092.1:0-5265 GCA_963977775.1 uncultured bacterium | reverse complement strand
CATAATTATTCCGCCGTTTCCTTCGAGTCCAAAGTAAATCTCACCTTGTGGGTCGGGGTGTTGATGTCCCTTAGTCATGAAAAATTCTCCGCCACAATTTCCAGGATTTATCGTGGTTATTGATTGGGGTAATTCACGGGGAGTTTCAGGAACGACAGAAGATATCACTGTATAAATGACTGGATTGGTTTTTAAATCTAAATCAAACGCTTCCTCGTCAGCAAAACATCCCTTCAAATCCGATAAATGGCGGACCAGAACTGGGCCAGATGGGATTAACGATCCAGATGGGATATCCAAAGAGATTTGATGTGGATTTATTGGAGGTTTTGCGAATTGGCCCATGACATTACCTTACCTTTATTTTGTCCTATAAAAATAAATTGAAAATATTCTTAGTGATGCCACAATATTTTTAGATCAATTAGATGAAAAAGCAACAGAATTTGCTTTACAAATTGTAGAACGTGCTTTAAAAAGGGTAAATGATGGACAAAAATTATTGCCACGAACAATTCGTGATAAATCAAAAAGAACAACCCCGGAATTAGAACAAGAACATAAAGATGCAATAAATCTTTTAATTAAATCATTTGAAAAGAACAGCCCAGATTTTGATGCATTTTCGAAAAAATATTCTTGAATATTATTATTTTCTTTTATTGTATCACTAATTATTTCGCTATTTAATTTGAAATCATAATTTGAGGAATTTAAATAATTTAAATAAAGAATCTAGAACCATGATCATTTTTGAATCTCCAAGAAGGACCAAAGAAACTCTTGAAGATATAAAAGAAGTAGTTGGTGAAGATAGAAAAATAGCAGTTGTTAGAGAAATTTCTAAAACTTATGAAGAAGTTATTAGAGGAAGTGTTTCTGAGCTAGTTGATTGGGCAAATAGTAATGAGGTTTTAGGAGAAATAACCATTGTCATTGAAGGCGTTGATTCTTCCAAAAGAAATATTGTTGACGAAGAGGCAATTAAAAATGTTAAAGACTTAATTGCTAAAGGAATGAGTTTTAAAGACGCGGTGCAACAAGTTTCTACACAACTTGGATTGTCACGCCGAGAACTTTATGAAGCATCTCTAAGATTAGATTTATGACCAGTAAAAATTCTTTCTATTTATCTACACCTATTTATTATGTGAACGATGCTCCTCACATTGGTCATGCTTACACCACAACAGCTGGAGATGTAATAACTCGTTGGCATAGACAACGCGGTGAAAAAGTTTGGTTTTTAACTGGAACTGATGAACATGGCACAAAAGTTCAACGAACTGCAGAAGCAAATAATTTTAAACCTCAAGATTGGGCTGACAAGTTAGTTAAAGAAGCATGGTTACCTGTTTTAAAAACAATTAATGCAGCAAATGATGATTTCATCCGAACCACATCTGATAAACATAAAATCGGAGTTCAAAAATTTTGGCAAGTAGTTAAAGATCGCGGATTTGTTTACGAGGGAAGTTACGAAGGTCCATATTGCGTTGGATGTGAAGAATTTAAATTGCCTGGAGATATAAAACAAGAAAACGGACAAGATATTTGTCCTATACATTCCAAACCTGTTGAAATGTTGAAAGAAAAAAACTGGTTTTTTAAATTAAAAGAATTTCAACAACCATTAATTGATCACTACACAAAAAATCCTCAAGCGATTCAGCCACAATCTGCGTATAACGAAGTTATGTCATTTTTAAAACTTGGATTAGAAGATATTTCTATGTCTCGTTCTGCCGTCTCTTGGGGAATTGAATTACCGTGGGATAAAAATCAAGTCGTTTATGTTTGGTTTGATGCATTACTAAATTACGTAACAGCAACAGGTTATGGAATGGATGAAAAAAGTGAAGATGGAAAACTATTTAAACAAGTTTGGCCCATTGATTTTCACCTAGTTGGAAAAGATATTTTAAGATTTCATGCTGTTTATTGGCCTGCCATGTTATTAGCAGCAGGTTTAGATCTTCCTAAATGTGTTTTTGCCCACGGCTGGTTATTGGTTGGTGGTGAAAAAATGAGTAAAACAAAATTAACTGGAATTGCTCCTTCTCAAATAGTTGATTATGTAGGCGCTGATGCTTTTCGTTATTACTTTTTGTCAGCAATTCGCTTTGGTCAAGATGGTTCATTTTCTTGGGAAGATTTGACTGCCAGATACACAGCAGAATTAGCAAATGGATTAGGAAATCTAGCATCTCGATTAGCAGCTATGGTTGAAAAATATTTCAATGCAGAATTTCCTCAACCACAATCATTAAATAGTCAAGATCAAGTTTTAGTTGATGTTATAAAAAGGGCAACAAAAGAAGCTGATGAAGCAATATTAAAACTAGATTTTTCAGAAGGAATTGCAGCTATAAATAAAATTGTAGATTCTGCAAATCTTTACGTAACAGAACAAGAACCATGGAAACTTGCAAAAGATGAAAAAAACAAAGACAGATTAGGCACAGTTTTATATTGTGTAGGTGAGTCTTTAAGAGCAATATCAGTTTTATTTCACCCCATCATGCCAGTTGCAACTGAAAAAATATGGAATTTAATTGGAGCAAATAATTCGATTGGTAATTTAAAAGATCAAAAAATTGAAAATGTAGGAAACTGGGGTCAACTTCCAAAGGGAAGTAAAGTTACAAAAGGTGAACCAATTTTTCCAAGACTTCCTGAAGATGACAAATAACGACAACGGTTTAAGAGCAAGAAAAGATTTTGGTGTGACTGAATCAAAAAAGCGTGAATATCCACCTTTACCCGAAAAATTACCAACAAACACTATTGATTCTCATTGCCATTTAGATATCGAAGAAAAAGATATTTTTCTATCTGTTGAGGATGCTTTAGAAAAGGCAAAAAAAGTTGGTATCACAGGAATAGTTCAAGTAGGCGTTGATGTGCCAAGTTCTAGATGGGCTGTTAAAACAGCAAAAGAATTTTCTTCAGTAAATGCCACTGTGGCAATTCACCCAAATGATGCACCTCTAATTGCTTTAGAGAAAGGTGAAAATGCTTTATTAGATTGCATATTGGAAATAGAAGATTTAGCAAAAGAAGAAGTAGTAAGAGCTATAGGTGAAACAGGAGTTGATTTCTTTAGAACAGCAGATGAGGGAAGATATTTCCAAGAACTTTCATTCAGAAAACATATTCAAATTGCCAATAAATTAAACAAACCAGTTATGGTTCACGACCGTGATGCTCATCAAGCGGCATTAAAAATATTAGATGAAGAAAAAGCAAACCAAGTTATTTTTCACTGTTATTCAGCAGATGCAGAATTTGCAAAAGAATTAGTCAAAAGAGGATGGTATTTATCATTTGCTGGAACTTGCACATTTAAAAATGCACAAAATTTGCGAGACGCTCTTAAAGTAACTCCGTTAGAAAATGTGTTAGTTGAAACCGATGCTCCCTTTTTAACTCCGATGCCATATCGCGGTTATCCAAATGCTTCATTCATGATTCCATTAACTCTTGCCACAATGGCACAAGAAATGAATGTTGATTTAGAAACAGTAACAAACGCAACCAGAATAAATGCTGAGAAATTATTCGGTAAATTTTAAATGTCTAGTCAATTACTAAATGCAACTGAAATAAGAGATTTAGCAAAAAAAATAAATTTAAAACCAACAAAAAAACTTGGACAAAATTTTGTCATTGATCAAAATACGGTAGAAAAAATAGTAAAAACAGCTCAAATAGATAAAAGCTCGAATGTAATTGAGATAGGTCCAGGATTAGGTTCTTTAACTTTGGCTCTTTTGCAAACTGGGGCAAAGGTTACAGCCATTGAGATTGATGAAAAATTGGCAAAATTACTTCCTCAAACAGCTAAAAATAAAGGGCTTAATGAGCAAAACTTAAAAGTAATAAATAAAGATGCTTTGAAAATAAAAGATTCAGACGTTGATTCATCAGTCAATGTTTTAGTTGCAAATCTTCCCTACAACGTTTCTGTACCAGTTATATTGCACTTTTTAGAGGTTTTTCCTAACATAAAGAAATATTTAGTCATGGTGCAATCTGAAGTTGCGGATCGATTAGCAAGTCCCGCAGGATCAAAAACTTATGGAGCACCAAGTGTGAAAGTTCAATGGTATGGGCAAGTTAAAAAGTCTTTTGCTATTTCAAGAAATATTTTCTGGCCTGTACCAAATGTTGATTCAGATTTAGTTGAAATAAATAGATCAAAAAAAATCGATGAAACAATGAGAAATAACCTTTTTACTTTGATTGATTTAGCATTTGAACAAAGAAGAAAAATGCTTCGTTCAGCTTTAAGTTCACTATTTGGAGGAAGTGAAAAAGCTTCCCTAATTCTGCAATCAGCACAAATAGACCCACAACTTCGTGGGGAAGCTTTAAGTGTTGATGACTATGTGCGATTGACTAATGTCATGAGAAAAAGTGGTTTTGAAAAACTCTCAAAAAAGTTATGAACTCTTCAATACAAGATTTAGCACCAAAACATTGCACAGTTAAAGTTCCAGCAAAAATAAATCTTTCTTTAAAAGTTGCACCCCTTGCAAAAGATGGATATCACCCCTTAGCCACCGTATTTCATGCTGTTTCTATTTATGACGAAGTGACAATCAGCAAAGTTAGGCCAGGACAAGAAGAAATATCTGTGGCAGGAAATGATGCTGAAAAAGTTCCAACAAATAAAGATAATTTAGTTTCAAAAGCAATCACTGAAATAGCTAAACATGTAAATCAACCCATTCATTCTCGAATTCATATTCACAAAGCAATTCCAATTGCTGGAGGTATGGCTGGAGGAAGCGCTGATGCTGCTGCCACGATTTTAGGAATAAATAACTTATGGGATTTTCATTTAAGTGTGGATGAACTAAATGAAATTGCGGCAAAAGTTGGTTCTGATGTTCCATTTTTACTTCACGGAAACACAGCTCTTGGTTATGGCAGAGGAGAACAATTAACACCAGTACTACACCGAAATTCACTTCACTGGGTAATTGCTACCAATGATTATGGGTTATCAACGCCAGAGGTTTATGCAGAATTTGATCACTTAACAAATAATAAAGATGTCGAAGATCCAGAAATATCTCTTGAACTTTTGCAAGCATTAGCACACGGTGATCCAAATGAGGTAGCAAAGAATTTGATAAATGATTTACAACCAGCAGCAATATCACTAAAGCCAGAAATAAGAAGACTTCTTAGAGCAGGCGAAGAAGCTGGCGCGTTGAGAGGAATAGTTTCTGGATCTGGTCCAACTTGTGTTTTCTT